>JAYTTH010000335.1:0-19793 GCA_043745515.1 Pseudobdellovibrionaceae bacterium
AAGGCCAAATGCGATTAGGCAAGCAGAAATCAAAGCTGACTTTTTATCAAACTTAGTTATAAGAATTTTACTGAAAACTAGTAATGAATAAACACTGAGTACAAAAATCATAACCCTCTTAAAAAATCACCGAATCAGGCAAACCTAGACGACTCGTGATGACTTTAACTATTTCTGTCGCTGTTTCCTCAAGCGCCCGATCGGTAACATTGAACACCGGCCACTTGCGGTTCTGCTTAAATAGATCGGTCGCGTATTCGATTTCTTGAAGGATTAAAGACAATGACGCATATTCTCCACCTGTGTCCTGGCCAAATTTTTCCAGTCGATTTTTTCGAATACGCTGCAAAGATTCTATATCGATCATAAGTCCAACAATTCGACGTTGGTCGACCTTAAATACTTCCTCTGGAACTGGGGTATTCAAGACCATAGGCACATTGGCGACTTTCCAGCCTTTGTGACTTAAAAATATACTCAACGGTGTTTTACTGGTTCTACTAATACCCAATAAAATAATATCAGCTTTGTCTAGATCGTTCAAAGTTTTGCCGTCGTCGTGTTTTACCGTGTATTCAATGGCTTCGATACGTTTAAAATAACTTTCGTTTACTGCGCGCAATACGCCCACCTGTGATTCCGACGAAAATCCAAAATAGCTATCCAAGGTTCCTAAAAGTGGACCAAGCAAATCAAACGATAAAATACCCTTCTCAGAAGCTCGCTCTTGGATTTTTTTACGCATACTCGGTGAAGCTACCGTATGTACAATCATACCGTTGCTGGCCGCGCATTCGTCTATCAGTGCATCGATGTGATGTTCTGACCTTACGTTCTTATTTCTTATAATTTGGATATCACATTGACTGTATTGAACCAGAGCTGCGCGAATCATCGTAGCAGCTGTTTCACCAGTGCCATCAGAAATAATCGAAATTATGTGCCTTCTACTCATGGTCGCAAAAGCCCAGCGTAATTTGCTTTGAAAGAGCGTCCAATTTAATTTTAAGCCAAGGATCGGCCTGAACAGTGGCGACTAGCAATGCATAGTCCGGGTGTATTCGAAAAACAAAGACCCGATATTTTTCAGGATCGCTTGGTGTAAACTCGGAAATTAGAAGCTCATTTTTTTTTGCCTCGGAAGAAAGGCGAACCCATTGAAAGTAAGGTGAATTTGAGATATCAATCTTAGTTTCTTGGCGCGAAAGATCTTGTTTTTGATTTAAAATATCTTTTTTCAATAGCCTCATGTCACGTCCGTGAATATGAACGAGGCCTGTGCATTCAAAAAGTGGAATCAGTTTTCCGTAAAGAGCTTGAATTTTCAAACTTTCAGCATCCGGCAAATAGGAAAACGTTCGCGTAGTCCAGAGAAACGATTCGTTTTCGTAGAAGTTGTTAAAACGACTATTAAACGCAGATTGTTGCTCTTTGTTAGTCTCAAAAATAGGATCAAATAATTTTGTAAATAATGACATGCCCTATAGTCTCAAAGGCATCGTCTAGTTTTCAAGAACTATAGACAAATCTTCCACTGAGCTAATCAAACGCCAAGTTTCAGTGAACTCACTCAAACTAAAGTTAGTAGGCAAAAATATCCGCATCGTCGGATTTTTCAAATCTAAGTACAGTTTATTGATTTTTGCGCACCAAACGGCTAGTTCGCCATCAAACGGAACGAAGGCAGTCCAGCGATTGGGGAATTTGTTTTGGGTGGGAATTAAGATGGTATCATTTTCTTGGATTTCGTAATCAAATTTGGGAAGTTCGGTTTGCTGTAAAGTATCCAGGAGAGGTGCGTCCATTTTCCGAAAATCTTTGCGAGCCATTTTTCCTGCTAAAAAATTATTGTACCAATCAAGCCTTGTAGCAATTCGAGAGCGATCAAAATCGGGCACTACCCACAGCTCGGCTCCAGGATTGTAAGATTGGTTAACAGAGAGAACAATTAATGCCATTCTTCGCGGCCCACTTGATCTAAAATTCCATTAATAAAACCAGCTGAATCTGTATTGCCGTATTTTTTTGCTATTTCAATCGCTTCGTTAATAACGATTTTTTCAGATAATTTTTCATGACTGATTTTCATTTCATAAATTGCGACTCGCAAAATATTGCGATCTACCAGTGCCATGCGATCCACTTTCCAATTTCGACTCACCGATGAAATTTTATCGTCAATTTTAGATTTAAACTCAGCAACGCCATTGATGATGGATTCTGCATATTCAATAGTCTCATTGGCATACTTGTTATCGTACAACTGCAAAAACGAATAAACGGAAATTTGTGGTGCAAATTCCGATTGAAATAAAAGCTGCAGGGCTAGCTCACGCGCATTTCGTCTGTCTTGGTTCATAACGTCACTTTGATGTTGGGATTAAACGCAGTTAGGGGAAGTTGTTCTTGAGAGTTATCGACAAAATCTATCAGTTCAGCATCTTCTAACGTTTCAACAAACTCTTGAACGTCTTTAAAAGTTCGATAGACGCTTGCAAAACGTACGTAAGCGACGTCATCTAGCTGTTTCAATTCAGCCATTACTTTTTTCCCGAGGACTCGAGACGAGGTTTCATTTTCGCCCCGCTGAATAATCCAAGAAGCGATTTTTTCAACGACATTTTCAATTTGAGTTAAGCTCACGGGTCGTTTCTGGCAAGACGCTTGAATGCCTTTTAGAATTTTTTCTTTGTTAAACGGCTCTCGGCGTCCGTCTTTTTTAATAATCATAGGGTAACTAAAAAGAAGTGTTTCGACCGTGCTATAGCGAGCATGGCACTCTAGACATTCACGACGCCTTCGGATCGAGCCATCCTTTTGAACGCGCGTGTCTAGGACCTTATCCTCTTTGTGACCACAATATGGGCATTTCATAGAATGGATATACCAAAAATCCGCTTCATTGGCGAATTAAAAAAAAGAAAGTTGGGAAACCCAAACGGATCTCATTCGTTTTTTCAAAATGTATAGTTTTAACAAGATCCTAAGTTAGCCCTTCGTTCTTTAGAATTAGAGTGATTTTTAAAAAAATAGGTAATATCAGATGGTTAGATCATCGCAGAGGCCATCAGGCCCACGCCTTTAATCGAGACCCCTTTGGGACTTCCGTTTGCCACCCTCCAAGTTTGGATCTATCCTTATAGCAAAGCGAGGCTCTGTTGAAATTTTTACTTTTCATTTTAGTTTTCCATATGAGTTTTCCAGCAATGGCCTTTCGGGTAGGTCGACGAGTTGCTCAAAACGGAACGAACAAAGAAGCGGAAATTCCGAAAACGAGTAAACAAAAGGCACAAGAGTATTTCCAGGCCGATGCCGATCGGATTAAATCCCAAAACGTTGGACAGAGTGTTGGCTCTGGTGATCACTACTTAGCTTTGCACATTGGCCAATTCATGCAAAGTGAAACTTGGCTGTGGGGTCAAAAAGAAAAACAAAGGGACAACGGTAAATCTGGCTTCGGAGTCACCTATCGTTTTGATGAATGGGGTCAGACTGATTTGGATGTCCGATTTGAACTCGACGAATTTAGTGTCGTTGATCAAAAACCCTTAAAGTTTTCAATATTGCCATTGATAGTGTTCCCAGAAGCGGGATCGAAATTTCCGTTGTATTTTGGAGCTGGAGCCGGTTTGGGTGTTTTTCTGAAGCAAATAGAAGGTGAAAGCAATCTGTCGTTTGATTACCAAATATTTATGGGCGCGCGATTTTTTAATGTATACGGAAGTTCTGGATTCTTCTTCGAGACTGGGTTAAAGAATCATGTCTTGTTACTATCGGATGGGCAATTCAATGGGACTTATGTGTCCCTGGGAGCTTTGTTTACATTTTGAATACGCAGTCAAAAATTCATAAGCATCTTGTAGATAAAATAGTTGAAACTTTGGTTGTCATTTTTAATGGATCTATTTACGCCGACAAAGCCATTGAGCGAGCTTTCAAAGAAAATCGCAAATGGGGTTCACGGGACCGTCGGTTTTTTGCCGAAAGTGTCTATGATTGTGTTCGTTTTCGTCGGCGGTATTGGTCACTGGCCGGTTTGAAGGATGATCGATTTTTAGATTCTGACCAATTAAGTGCGGGTTCTATATTTCAACTTTGGCTAAGCTATTTTATTGATAAAAATGGGTCCGCTCCTGACTGGGCCCAAAATGACAGTCGTGATTTTTTACCAAGCACCACCGAATTTTCATTTCCAATCGAACAGTCCTTCCCTGATTGGATGGTGAACGAGTTTAAGTCGTATTACCCGAACGATTTTAAAACTATTTTGACATCGTTAAATGATACGGCTCCTACGTTTTTGCGAGTGAATGAAATTAAATCAACTACAGACAAAGTAATTAGCGCACTTGCCCAAGAGGAAATCAAAGTTGAAATTGTTTCTCAAATTCCATCGGCTCTAAAATTAGCCGAAAAGAAAAATGTTTTTTCGACTAAAGCATTCCAAAGCGGTTTTTTTGAAGTCCAGGACGGCGGCTCTCAGATGGTGAGCTTATTATTAGACGTGCGTCCTGGTATGCGAGTGGTTGATGCCTGCGCTGGTGCGGGGGGCAAGAGTTTGCATATTGCTTCGTTGATGAAAAACAAAGGTAAAATTATTTGTCTTGATATCAACGAGCGACGATTGAAAGATTTGCGAATTCGAGCCAATAGAAATGGTGTTGATATTATTGAACAGAAAATAATTGATTCACAGAAAGTTATTAAGCGATATGAAAAGTCCTTCGATCGTGTTTTGTTGGATGTCCCTTGCACGGGTTCTGGCGTACTAAGGCGAAATCCCGATGCTAAATGGAAACTTAAAAAATCTGACTTAGATAATCTTATGGAAACACAAAGAGAAATTTTGCAAAGCTATTCCCAAATGCTAAAGTCCGATGGCAAGCTTGTCTACGCGACATGCAGTCTTTTTCCTGAAGAAAATGAAAAACAAGTTCAACGGTTTTTGTCCGAAAACACTGACTGGCAGCTCGAAAACGAGTTTCATGTTCGTCCAGATACTTCATCTTTTGATGGATTCTATGCAGCCGCTCTGACTCGGCGATAAGCGTTTGTTATACAAAGCCAAGTATTTAATTTCAGCTGCTCAAGTCAAAATAAAAAAATAATAAACGAACGTTTGCGCTTTCTTACTATCGTCCATACAACAATATCAAATTTCGTGGAGGGGTTTATGAAATTAGAAATTGTATTGTTAAGTTTGTGTCTAGGATTTTCAACACAGGTATGGAGCAAGAATTCTGTATCGTCACCGGAACTGGGGGCCGTTGTCGTTAAGGATGTAACTAATTTGTATCCGCAAATTAACTACTACGATCAAATGCAAGAGTGTAATGACAATGGGGCAACTGCCTTGGGGGGACCGGGAAGTACGACTCCAGTTATCGGCGGAACGCCATCAATAGGCGGGTTTTTACCACCAGCAATCGGTGGTGCAACAGGAAATAGCGAGCCTGGCGTTATAGTCATTCAACCACCAGGAGCCGCTGGAAATGGCTCTACTGGGGGTTTTCCAGGGTCTGGGTTTCCTGGTGGTAGCATTGGGTTTCCAGGTACAGGAATGGTAATCATCGATCAAATTGTCAATTTGGGAAATTTCGTCTGGCAAATTGTTCAAGGCAGCAGGCCCACAATGAGAATTAGTACCTACCGAGCGCATGGATTGCCAAAAGGAATTACCTGCTGGACGGATCTAGAAGAATGGAAAGTTCCCAAATCGAAAGTATTTTCTGTTGAACAAAAAAGTAAAATGGGTCAGTCACTGGCTAAGTTTACATTTAGGATCAGCTTTGTTTACGGCGGGAATTACAACGGTGTCGGTCACTATTTAGCCAATGTCACAGTAACGCCAGTGGATGTGCAGGTGGCTTGGGGGGTAGATTTTGCCTCAGAGGTTCACATACCATCAGTTTTTAATATGGGCACGAAAGCCAATCCTCTAGCGGCTATGCAAGTGTTTGTGTTTTGGAATTTAGGCAATGCATTTAAAATGCAACAAAAGTCACAATTGTTTCATGTAACAGGTGAAGGACTAGTTCAAGTAACACCGCAGGACTAATTTTCCAGACTAGGATGGCCTAAACGGCCTCCTAGTCTTTCGAGCTGAAGTTTTCAGTGCATATCATAATGAGATGTCTAAATGCCATTCATACTGCATGAAATTGGTCGAAAATTGACGCTTAAGTCAATGGTAGCGAAGGCCGATTGGCATGATAGGTGCTTCAATGAAATGTATGAAATCGCTATTAGTTTGTTTTATCTTGGTACTGTTTAGTTTAGTCGGCGTCGCTAAAACGACGTGCACTATTGCTATTGAAGCGGCTACTCAAGACAACAAAGACAATTCGACTTTAAATGACAGATTAAAAAAACATCAACGGATTAAATCAGTCAGTTTTGAAATTGATATTGAAAATTTGAAGAGTGATAAAAATACCAAAATAGTGTTAGTGTTTGAAACGACTCAGTCTAAAAAATTTCAATCGCTGTACAATCAATACAATAAAAACTTAAGTGTGTGGAAAAATGATTTTTCCAAAAGTCAGATTTTTCCAGAGCTTTCAAAAAATTTTTTAAATCTAACTCAATTTAATTCTAAATACTATTTGCGACTATACGATAGCCCAACTGAAAAATCGATGGTCAATTTAAAGTTTGATACGTCTAACTGTTCGCCAGTTAACTCGAGTTTATTATCTAAGGTTGGCGCTTTTTAACCAAAGTAAAAAATCACGCATATTTTTTTCCTGGCCATGATCTGTTGGTTGGTAAAAATCATTTTTAATTTCTAAACTAGTTGGAAGGTACGCTTGGTCAACCCAACTCTTTGGAAAGTCATGCGGGTATTTATAGTTTTTAATAACATCTGGGATCGGTCCTGAACGCAAGTGATCAGGTACTTCAAAGCCAGAATGGGATTGGAAAAAACTTCGCGCTGATTTCAGAGCTAAATAGGATCGATTGCTTTTCGGACAGCTCGAAAGAAACACAACAACCTGGGCAAGAACAATTTCAGCTTCAGGAAGGCCCACCAGCTCTACTGCCTGCAATCCGTTAATCGCCAATGTAAGGGCTCGAGGTTCTGCGTTACCAATATCTTCGGATGCCAGAATCACCAGTCGACGAGCAATAAATACGGGATCTTCGCCAGCAGTTAACATTTTAACCATATATAAAAGTGCGGCGTTGCTATCACTGCCGCGAATCGACTTAATAAACGCAGAAATCGTGTCGTAGTGTTCCGATCCTTTTTTGTCGTAAGAAATGAATTTTTTCTCTAGAAGAAGTTCAATCTCTTCGATCGGAGTTTGACAGGTCACATTGGAATAAAAAAGGGTTTCTAAAAAGTTATAAAAACGTCGGACATCCCCATCACAGATGTTGGCCAAAGCACTTTGAATATTTTCCGACAAAAAAAGCTGGGGATCGATTTTTAGCTGAGCACACGCTTTATTATAGAGCGAAGTTAAAATATCTTTGGCAGGTTTGGCAAAAGTCACAATTCGTGATCGGCTTAGCAGTGCGCGATTTAATTCATAGTTTGGATTTTCTGTTGTCGCGCCAATCAGTGTGAAATGTCCACTTTCAGTATGGGGCAAAAGGGTATCTTGTTGACCTTTGTTTAGCCGATGAATTTCGTCAATAAAAAGCACGGTCTTTTTGCGATAAAGCTGTTTTTGCTGAAGGGCTTCGTCGCCAATAGATTTCATTTCTTTGGTGCCGAGATCTGTCGCATTTTTCATTAAAAAAGTGTAGGGTGTTTCTTTTTCGAGAAGCCTCACAAAGGTAGTTTTCCCTGTTCCTGGAGGTCCCCAGAGAATCAAATTCGGCAGAAAATCTTTTTGAATCCAAGTCGCAATTGGGATGCGCCTGAGTGTTGGTCCGGCAGTCGAAATAAAATCGAACATGCTTTTAGGTCGCAAAATCTCGGCCAAGGGCACGCCATATTGATTGTTGTTAGATTGACTGAATAGGTCCATATTTATGCAAAGGCTTAGACCAAAATTGAAGATATTGCATCACAATATCTCTAAAACTTTTCAAGTCTCCCTGGATTGTCGGAAAGCCCTAAATTAGAAACTGGTAGTTTAAGGATGGGGCAGAGGCAATTGACATTTTAACCAAATTCAGTGAAGAATTCGACAATACGCATGAAAATTCGAGAATTTCTAAAATCTGATATTGAAAATGTAAAATCGTTTTGCGACGCCAATATTGGCGTAGATTACTATAAATTAGACGAATTGAAAGACAGTCAATTTCGTTCCGAGAAAAATGGAATCGTAACATCGTTTGTATTGGTGGACGACAATTTGAATATTCAAGGATTGCGTTTATGTTATCCGCCCGGACAATGGAATCACGGAAAAGGAAAAAAATTAAGCCCAGATTTATGGGGCCATAAACAAGCTGACCTTGGATATTTTCAAAGTCTTTTTCTTGCCGCCAAAATTCAGGGGCAAGGGTGGGGGCCCAAATTATCGAAGTATGCTATTGATGCTTTGATAAAACTAAACGCCAAAGCTATTTTGACTCATTGCTGGAAAGAATCTCCGGCTAATTCTTCCTATAAATATCTGAAAACGGTTGGCTTCAAGATGTTAAGGGAATATCCGGACTATTGGATTGATGTAGACTATGTATGCACTCGCGATGGTAAACCTTGTCGATGCACGGCCATCGAAATGATTATGGAGTTACAGTGACTTATTCATATTGGCAAAGCGCCACAGCCAAAAAAATAGTACATTCTGATTTCTTAATTGTTGGGGGGGGCATTGCTGGGTTTTCGACAGCCTATTGGATAGAAAAGACATACCCGAACGCGACTGTTACAATAGTGGAAAGGCATAAAGTAGGCAGCGGCGCCTCTGGTCGAAATGCAGGATTTGTAACCTGCGGTTCAGCGGAACACTTTGCAAAGTTATACAAAGATTTTGGTCCATCCAAAGCGCTCGAAATTTGGCAGTTTTCAGAAGTAAACCGAGAATTACTAAATGACGAAATCATTAAAGGAAATTCAGAAAGGGTTTTATTTCAAACCACTGGGTCGTGCACCGTTGCACCCAGCGATGAAGACTACGATCGCTATAGAAGCTTAGTCAACACAATGACAAAGCTCGGAATTGATGTCGAATTGATTGATGAAACCACAATGAAGTCAGCCTATGCTGTAAAAGGATTCAAAGGAGGAATTGAATACAAGCATGATGGGGTCGTTCATCCAATGATGCTACTTTTTGAAATACAAAGTCAGTTAAAACGAACTTTGATAGTAGAGAATCAGGAAGTAGTCGGCTTTGACGAGAATAACCTGATTCAGACAGTGACACAGGAATTTAAATTTCAAGCGAATAAAGTAGTTCTGACCTTGAATGGCTATATTGGATTGCTATGGCCTGAATGGGAAACCATTGTTCGGCCGCAGCGAGGCCAGATTGTCGTTACCGAGCCGCTTCCGTTGCGAGTTAAAGGTCCCTGCTACCTAACAAAGCATTTGTGCTATTTTAGACAAATGAAATCTGGTGAGCTCTTGATTGGTGGCTTTCGCAATTTCGATCTGGATAATGAAAATACTTTTTTTGATCGAGTGTCTATAAAGATTCAATCAGAATTAATTGATTTTACAACAAGGTTTTTTGATTTTACGAGTTCCATAAAAATTAAAAATCAATGGTCTGGAACAATGGGATTCACCGCCGATGGGCAAATGATAATAGGGGAAGTTCCTAATAAAAGGAATTTTTATATAATGGCCGGATGCTCGGGTCATGGAATGGGATTGTCATTTCATGCGGCCAAAGTTCTAGTAGATTCATTAGAGAGCGGTAAAGTCCCAACGCATCTATCGATAAATAGGCCCGGAATTATTTAGCTTTTAAAATATTAAAAAGCATTGCTCGGGTAAGATCATAGATTTCTGGTTGAGGTGTGGAAAACTCGATCCCGAAACCTTGTGGGTTTTTTGAATTTTGGCCTTTGTTGATCCAAATTATTTTGGAATCGATAGTAAAATTTTTTCCTTGAAGATTAAACTTTACCGAAACATCGCTTTCGTCATGGGCCAGTGCTTGGTTAGGCAACCTGATAAAGCAACCTTGACTCGACACATCGGTCATTTTGGTAAAGATATCTTTGCCATTAATTCTCAATACGGCAAATAAATCCACTGGGACCCTGTATTTCCTGACGATATAGTCTACTTTTTTAGGCTCTAGAAGTTTTTCAATATTTTTCCTTCCAAATAAATGAAAGTAGATTTCAGTAAAAAAAAGTAAATCAGCTTTTTTCAATTTTGCCAAAAAATTTGTTTTTTGGTTATAAAAATATTCGATAAGATCCACATTTAGAGTCGGAAACAAAATTTGCCCTTGGTTTCGTACCGGAAATTGAAGACGCTCGTCTCTTTTTGAAAGAAAGGACTGAATGCTGAGATTTGTTTTTAAACCCAAATCCAGAAAATTTCGACGTTCAAGATTTACTTTAGTCAAATCTAGTCCCATAAAAACTGTAAAAGCATTGGTTGAATGCGGGTATTTCAAAATCCCGCCTCGGCGTTCAAAGGGCCACAAAGCTTCATAGAAAATTTGATTTTCTGGATCGATATTTACGATAAGGCGATTGATTAGGTGAAATTGTTTTGAAAAAATTAGAACATATTTCATAAGTAGTAAAAATATCGATTGGTCTTTGTTGCGATACGAATCGGCAACTGCGACACTAGAAATTTCCGCAAGTTTACATTCTGATTTTCTATAATAATCGTTAATTTTAATATAGTATTTATCAGAGGGTAGACCTAGATACGAGTCCTTATATAGATAAACAGAGCCCACAACAACATCGTCAATTAGTGCTACGACAAGGTTGGTCTCAGGTAGCAGTGCAAACGAGTTAAAGAAATATCCTGATGGATCGGGCTCCATATAACTTTTTGCCGTGTAGCAACTATGTAGTAGCTTTAAACCGTGCTCGTATTCCTCTTTAGTTGAGGCCATTTTTATTTTGATGCTTTTATCTTCGATAAACGCAGACGGTGAAAATTTTTTTTTCAAAAAAAATGAATAAAGTTCTCTTGGTATCATGCTCTTGATACTCATTCCATCTCCCCAGATGATTTGCCCTTTAGACGGCTCATAGTCTAAGCTAGCATGACCTCTGACATAATGTTGAAATTAGTATTTCGTCAAACTTGTACCTATGATTTGAACCATCATCTGAAGATTTGTTTTACAAAATATCTAAGATTTAAATACGAAAAATCCGATTCTGGTGCCGGCGACTAGACGAGTGTAAAGCGATCTTTATATCTGTACAGTTTTCTAGCTCAAAATTTGAGTCATTCTCCAAATGAGATACTCAAGTCCGCTATAATGATTTTAAATATTGGGCACGAAAATGGGAGTACTTAAACTTAAGAACCGACTGGTTTGATTACACGGTAGATTTGGCTGTAAAGCCCGTTAACCGAGTGTCAGATCAAACAAAAAGGGGATTGGTACCTATGCGACCTACAACTTATGAATTCAACTGTAAAAAGAGTTTACACTTCTGCCTCGGGCTACTTGCCACACTCTTTTTGGCCAATTGTAACTACAAATCGCCTGCGACCGAAACCCCAGTTCCCACAGATGAAGGCATTGAAAAAAGTTTCTTTGTTGAATCTAAGATCGATCAAAAAAGTGGGAAAGCTATTGATGTACCTAAAACGTTTTTATGCGGTTGGGTCTCTGAAATGGAAACGGGCGAATGGGCTGAATACATGTACACTAATAACGCCATCGTTCCTGAACATTGTAACTTAGTATTTGAAATCACTGAAACTGCTCTTGTCGGCAAGCAAGTAAATCCTTCATTTCCAGAAGATTCCAATCGTTGGGAAATCGCGATTACAATTCCAATTAAGTCTCATTATTATTGGGAAAAAGAAAAAGACGGACAAGGTAAAGACACGAGTAAACTTATAAAAAACACCTCTCGAAGTCATTGGTCAGCTCGAACCCATATGGAACTCGATCTTGGCGGGATTAGTTTTGACCATTCTTGGCGTAGTGGTCCTCGTATGGAATCTGGCAACTTAGCTGTGGATTCCATCGAATGGGATAACAAAGAGAATTTTTTGGGCTTTGTTATTACACGCAGCGTGAGGGGATCAAACTACAACAAGATTCGTTTTGGATTTAAATCGTTTGAACACGACAGTACATTTACAAAAACTCCGTTTAACGACAAGAACTACAAGAAAATGAATGTTCTTCATATTGTCGGTGAAAAAGCTCAAGGCCTTTACCAAATATTACACGCGGCCCACTGGGATCTGCGTAAACAACATATAATTAAACTTTGGAATGTTCCGGAAAAGTGGCAAGCCCTGGTAAAAGAAGTCGTTCAAGACTGGAATAACACATTCAAAGAAATTGGAGCGACAGATAAAGACCCCTTTATTGTCAGCGAAGAACCGGCAAAAACAGCGTTTGATCTAAGATACACGACAATAGCTTGGGTTGATGATGATAAAATCTCTTCTTATTCGCCGCTGGGTATTGGTATGGCGATGGCCGATGTCAGAAATGGTGAAATTAAAGCCGGTATGTTAACCATTTACGCAGGTGCAATCGAAAAATATGTAAATATGTTTTCAATAAATAGCTTAGCTTCTGTTGCAAAAGCAAAACGAGCAGAATCATTTAATTTTTTAGAAGGAATTCCAGCCGTTCTTCACGAACCGGCCAATTTAGCTAACCCAAGTTATATGCCTGATCCAAATATACAAGTTACTATGGATTTTGACGAAGCAAAAAAACGAGGGATTAAAACCTTTAATTTAAAATCAGTCCCCACAATTTTTGATCATATTGCTGGACATTTGCCTTTGGCGATTAAATCTAATTTTGATCGAAGTTTTGCTCGCAGTGACAATCAGTTCTATAAATCTTTACTTCGTAAGACAGCTTTTAAAAATCAAATTATGGCTGCAAAAGAAACCGATAGTGAGCACGCTGAAGATTTGAAAAAACTAATGAATGCTAATAAATCGCAGCGCCGCCCCTTTCAATGCACAGATCGAACCTTCGAAGACATTGCCGGTGGCTGGATGATCGCTAAAAATATGCTGCCCGCAACCAGCGATCGTGATGCCAAGGCTTTACGAAGTGTTATCAAAGAACTATTAACTCACGAATTTGGTCATGTAATGGGACTTGGTCATCAATTTAAGGAAAATATTTTACCAGCTAAAGGCACGGTACCTGATTCTATTTTAAATAAACTAGTTGATAAAGCTATCAATAAAAAAATGACCAACTATACATCAGTGATGGGTTACCGCAATCCAATCACCGAAGTGCTTGAACCCGATAACGTGTTGCCAGGACCACAAGATAAACTTGTCTTAAGATATTTATACAATCAGGAGTATCCAACATTCAAAATAGGTGACGCCGATTTCAAGTATAGCAAAATACCGGAATCTGGAATTGTTCCAGACAAGGCGTCTTATTTTCCGCAATGTAATGACATTGAAGCGTCCATTGCGATGGATCCATTTTGTAACCGATTCGATCGTGGTTACAGTGCCATTACTATTGCAAAAAATTATTTTGACGATATTACGAATACAAAAATTCAGTCGTTATTTTCGTTCGCAGATAATAAGAAATTGTCTCCGGAAGAATACGAATATTATTTATGGAGAAAATCATTCAAGATATTAGGGCGATTGCGGTTATTTTATGATTATATGCGATTATACTACAAAACTGATATCGACGACATTCGACGTAAAGAAGAAACTCTGTACGCTTTTTCAGAAGGGTGCACCCAGCCTTCAATAAAAGACCCCATTTTAGCGAAACTGTTTACAGACAAACCACAATTAAAAGAATTGTGCCAAGCAAACAAGCTGATTTTGAATGAATTCAAAGCTTTGGTGTCCGATAACTTGCCAGATTTTACTAAAAAAGATTTTATGGATCGATTCACCCCAGGTGGTATGACGGGTGGAGATGTAACTCGCGATTGGAGTCAATTTTCTGGAACATGGAAAGAAATGACCGGCGTTCCTTTTAAAATTGGGGCGTTGTTTACACTTACAACGGGTGTTCCATATGCTTCTGATTTTGGCATGATGAATGTTCCTTTGTACGACGATCCAAATTTCAAATTTAGTTACGCGTCTTTGTATCCAAAAGAATTTGTTGAAATTATGACTGCCAATATGAAAGGAAATTTACATTTTGGGGCACTTGATAACAGCGATCGAACTAAAATGGGAGTTTCTATTTCTTCGATGGGTTGGTTTCAATGGTTGTTTACTCAAACCCATAATGATTTCAATTTGCTTCCTGATCGCTATGCAGACCGATTGAGAAAGATAAATCAGTTTGAATTGTCAGCAGTGGCGATATTAATGAAGGGCAAAGCAAAAGAAAGTTCACCTACAGAAATGGAACGATTCGATACTACCGTATTGGATTTTAATACCAAAACAGAAATTCCAGCCGTCGGCTATTTTTTGCCAGGAGGCAAAATTATTGTTCAGGCTCCTGGAATGTTTGTATTTCCAATTTCTGATTTTATTCCCTATTCAAATACAGAAGGGTATTCTATCGCCTATCGCTTGGATTTTATACCTGATGATACAGATCCTCTGTCTTCATTTGGACCCAAAACAGAATTGAAAACCTTAAATGATCGACTCCTTAGCTCCTGCCTGACAGGACTAAATGGTGTTAACAATGGTCTTCGATACTTTTTTAATCCTTCGGTCAAAGAATTTACTGGAATTAAAATGCCTGATGGAATTGCATTTTCAAATGACAAGCGCCTTGAATTCATCAGAAGTATCCAAGAGAACTATGACGCGTATTATGCGTACTCTGGATTTTCGGAAAAACCAAAAAAAGAAACCTGCGAGGAAGCACTGCGTGGAATATCTTTGATTATCAGTTCGGCGGCGATGATGAGCGGTTATTGGTTACCAGAAGCTAGTTCGTTTATACAAAAGTAGGAACACATGGGAATTAAAATGAAAAACATAGTACTATTTTTAATAACTGGCCTGGTGCTCAATGCTTGTAATTTTAAAAGTGTAGACAAGCAAAACCATGAGGCGGCTAAGACCGCAGAATTTGTCACTGCGGTCAAAGATGACGCTGTTGATATCAAAAGCGATCCCAATTGGCTCAAAGAAATTTATGATTTGATGACTCAAAAAGATTATGGTTCCGTAATTAGAAAATCGTCAGATCTGTTAGGAAATGCCAAAACCTTTCAAGAATTGAACACTGAAAAAGTAAAAGAAGGCACTGCCTTACTTGGATACTATAATTTTTCTTTATTGGAAAATCTGAAAGCAGGATCAAATAAAAATGGTTTTGAAAACTATCTTTCGTGGGCTTTAAAAGGCTGCGATAAAAACCTTCAGGGTTGTGAATCAATTAGTTTTTTAAAACGAGACTCAAAAAGTGTTTCCGTCATTACCGAGATACTTAAACAAAAAAAGGACAGTTTGAAAATCACGGAATACTATAGTCTTATTCAGTTAGGTTTTGAAGTGAATAATCAGATCCGCACGAAAGAATTAGAAATGTTTTATATAGTAAAAGGCAAAGAATACTATGATTATTTAGACAAAGCCGGAGTAGGTGAACGGGACAATAAGGAACGGCATACTCATCTTTTTCAATTGATTCTAAGTCAAAATAAGATTGATAAAAGTGACCCTAAAATGGTCGATTGGTTAAAACAGCTAAACCCATGGAAATATTCACGGTATGACCAAAGCTACACGGTACTGGGGTCATTTAAAATATTTGAAGTCGCTGCTAAGAGTTTTATTTACGACGATAAAAAATTATCGACTTCGTTGTCTCAGGTAATTACGGAATTAAAGACCACCAAGGATAGTTTAGGTATTTCATTTTATACGTCTTTGAAGGAAATTAAAGCAGATATTGCTAGAGGACAAAAAGAAGAAGATTTGAAAATCTTAAACGATGACGAACAAAAGAAAGTAAAGCTGTCTCTTATCAAAGCTCAGGTTATTAAGAACTTTAAGATTAATATGGAAACTCTTTTGGCAGACTCATTTTATAGTGAGTATTTCTATCTTGTAGATCGGTTGTTTCGTGGTCACATTGGTGTCGATGAAGCTAATTTGTTTTGGGAAGGGACTAACAAAAGCGAAGCCGACGTCACAAGGGTGATTGAGCTTTATTCAAAAATTGAGCTTTTGAAGATGATTTTCAAAACAAACACATATATGGGTGAGATTTTTAAACAAAAGGACATTCCCAATGATCGACTTTTTGAACAAGTTGTAAATCGAAGCCAGCCAATTACAGACGAATGGTCCATTTTCTTAACTCGAATTGAAAAGTTAACGATTTTTGTTAAACAAAAAATCGACTCTAAAAAGTCAGCAATGGCAGACACTGAAAAATCTCTACTAAGTATTGGTCGAAACGTAAAGTATTTGGCGACCTACCCGAATATGATGGTAATTGGCGACACTATGATAGATTTACAAGCTGAACTTACAGTGGCATCTTTCTGGGGTATCCCGATAAAAATCGATCCAAAACAGGTAATGAAGATTATATTAGACGGGAAAATTGAGCAGCCTTGGTTTATTTTTGGCGGTGATTCGTCTTCACTTAATAAGACTGAAACCATTTTTTCGTATTTCTTTGGACTGGAATCAGGTGTTTTTGATTTTTTTGCGCTTCTAAAAAACAATACGACCGGCAAAGCTGCTAAACTAAAGTTTTTTCAAAATGCAGTGAAACGAACTTTATCTGAAGAAACAACGGCCCTTAAAAAGGCCATTGAAACAATGGAAGATCAAAACACAAACAAAGATGTTGCTTTTCAAAATACCATGATTACATGTGGACTAGTTAAAAAGGGCGATTTAGATTTTTCAATGACAGCGCCAGCAGAGGATATTAAAAAATATCTTCTGTTTGGGAATTCAACCAATTCTACGATTCAGACTTTATACAATTTGTATAATTCGGGACCTATTGGTCAGTATATGAATTTTCGAGATGGGTTTGAATCACTGGTAATTCAAATTCGATCAATGATGGAAATATTGGCTCTCAAGCTTACTTCTGATGTCGATAAACAGGCGTTGGCTGATTTGAACAAAGAAATGGAATCATACGAAGAACTAAAACGCCGATTTTATGAGGTTGCTGTTGAACAACATCACAAGGTGTCCGGTTGCTTGAACAAATTGGTGAAATTAGAGATGGATCGCACTCTACAAATATATGAAATGGAAGCCAGTTTTTTTGGCAAAGTTTATGATGAGGCAGCAAAAATTCGTGCTGCGACGGATCCTAAGCAGAAAAAAGATCTTTTAGAAGCTGCAAAGTCAAGTTTATCACTGGGTGCCAATGATATCGTAGCCGACCAACAGTATATTTTTTCAAATTGGAGTTTAATCAAACGAGTAATTGAGTATAGTAAAAATTTAAAGCCTGCGGGTCTTTTTGATTTGCCTGATCAAACGACCCAGGACCAAATCGATCTAGCAATGTTTCCTCCGATACCGTTTATAGATTTTGTTTCAAAGAAGTTGTATTCACGAGACGAGTTCATTTCCTTTGCACTTCGCACGGTCCTCGCCCAATCGACAGATCGATTTCGATGGATCAATACAATGGGTGAGCTGACGCCTCTTTTCAATAAAATGAGTTCGGTTATGTCCTTGTATAATTTGCGTTACGATGTAGACACTTCGAAAACTAAAGCCAAAGCTATTTCAGTAGAAGAAGTGATTGAAGAAGCTGGAAATATTTTGAAATTTATTTCAATAGGTGCACGAGAAGAGAAAGTACTAAGTTATTTAAAGCTGAGATCCCGAGATACGAAAGATAAACTAGTTGGAATTTTGTTTGATAGCCCTGACAGTGAATTCAAAGGAGTTATGGATAGCTCGTTTGAAAAGTGGATGCAAGGGGCGACGGACATGAAAGAAGCCACAAATTTTTACAACGATATGGCAAATTTAGAAAAATTTGTATTTCCCATTCCTGAAAATGTGATCGGGATTGTGGAATCTAAATACAGAAGAAAAGTAGAAGCAATGAATACTCGAATTAGAGAAATCTTTGCAGGACTGGAAGCCATAGAAAAGTCCACTAAGGTTGAAGATTATCAAGTTCGCTATGAACTTAATGAGGGAACCCGCGGGTTATACTCTCCTAGTTTAATCAAAGAAGGTAATTACCGTATTCTGAGTAAAATCGTCGTAGAGGACGCAAGAAAAACCTTAAATAATTTTCACAAAGTGAAAACCGGCGAATGTTATTTGAAAACTACAAAAGAAAATTGCTTTATTAAAAGGGCTAAAACTAAGTGATAAACCGTTTGTTTATTTCTTTTTCATTGTTGTTTTGTTCGCAAGTGATGGGGGCCGAGTCTAATATGACAAAGGCCAGAACCAAAAGACAATATATCGAAACAGATACCTACTTTAAGTCGTCCCAGCTTTTATTGCTTAATACTAAGATTAAAAAAGATGAAAAACCTTGGGGTGTTAGCTTTGACTTGTCAACGGGGACAGACATTGCAAAATCAGAGGGTGATAGAGTATATAATCAAGCGTTTGGAATAAATGGGGCCTATAAATTAAATGACAAATTTGGAATTGGCTTGCAAACAGGCTTGAAATATTTTGCGGTCGATGGAAACCTTCCCAAAGAAGAGGGTAATCCTCACTGGGAAGACATCTCGATCAGTTTGTCTCAAGAATTAGGTATTTTTAAAAAGATTAAATTGAGTCATAGTGTCTCTACGTTTGCTCCAACAAGTTATGATTCGCAATATGAAGGAATTAAGACTGGATTAAGCTATGATGTTTCGGCTATGCATGAGATCTACTTTCTTCATGTAAGGCATATGATTTCAGCCAATTATACCATGTATTCATTTGAATATTCACCTACAACTGGACGTAGAAATTCTGTTTGGTCAAATAATTATGAAATAAAAGTCGGACTACCATTTAAAATTGATAAGTTTGCAACGATTGGAATTTCGGAAAATGGTTCTGTTCGTTCTGCGTTTGACAATGAATATTTTTTAACCACATCAACATTGCTTTATGGAGAGGTTAAATCCGGAAAACTAAGAATGAGCCTAAACTACCTTATAGGAAGTTACGATGAAAACCAGTCGATCCGATATTTTTATGTAAATGAATGGCAACAAAAGATCAGCGCGGGATTGTCTTATGAAATCTAGTTCAATTAGATTAGTTTCAATTCTCCTGTTACTAATACTTGGATGCACTGGCCAAAAAGACCCGCTAGCCAAACATGAGGCGCCCAAAAACCCGGTTGGGGGATCGATAGCGGCAACATCGCAAAAATATATTTCTTCCGAAATAAACTCCATAGAAAATGAAGTGGATAAGTTAAATAAAGCAGAAGATTTTTTGACGAATGAGTTTCCTAAGAGTGATCTAAAAACGAAATACGCAACGGAAACACAGACGCTTATTAGGTTTGCTATTAAAAAGTGGGCTGAAACTGGAAAAACAGAGTCCTTTTTGAAACTCGTGAATTTTGTGTTTTCAGAAAACGATGTGGATGATCGAATTATAGAAGCATTTGAAATAGTAGAAACAAAAGATTTGGTTTTTAAATCCATTAAAGAATCCAAAGATCCTGTTTTGAAGTTTAAACTTCTTTTGCTATTCAAAAAAATCCAGCAAGTGGGTTTGTCGAATGAAGATCTAGCCTTTATGCAAAATCAAATTAACAGTATTAAGAAAGAAACTG
>JAYTTH010000336.1:0-5191 GCA_043745515.1 Pseudobdellovibrionaceae bacterium
CCATGGCCGCTTTTAGCACATTGCTCGGAATTGCTTCAAATGAAAAGCCGCTAACTATGTGTAACTTGGTCGAACCTTAGCCAACCGTATAGGCATATCGTCCAATATTTTAGGATCGATATTTCCAGAAAACGTAATGACGACTTCTTTGAATTTCAAATTGGTATCAAAAACAAGGTGGCTATCACTAGACTTCAAAGTCCGCAGTTCAGTCTGCAATCCAAACGAAGAAAAACTGAACAAAATGACTAGGAAAATTCCATAAAATTTCATTCCGACACCATATATAGGTAAACAAGCAAACCCAATTGTCGTCGTTTTATACGGTAAAATTTATCTGGACCACAAAGAAAATTGAAGAATTACGATATTGCATTTCACATCTTTATGTTTGTTTTTGCATTTATTTGCGATGTATATCGCATTATTATTGTTTTTTCTAATATGCGGAAAGGCATTGCTGGCAAGCTTTTTAAGCCAAAGTAGCCCTTTGTATCCCTAATTTCAAATAACACTAAAGCTTTTAATCATAAGCTTTAGTGTTAAATAGCTGTAATATAGGCATATTTTGTAATCGATAATCTGGTTTTTCTAGAAAGTTTGAAGAACCCAGGAGTCTAGTATAAATATTATAACATAACAATGAGTGTAAAAAAGTACTTCGCCTACGAAAGAAAAGGGGTATCGCTATCCAAATGAAATGTCTAAAATTTCTATTTGTACCCAATCGAGCCAAAATTCTCATTCAATGGATTTAATGCTCGCGCTTAAGTAATGGTCGTTTTTAAAAACAGTTCATTTACTTTCAAAGTGTTTTCGATGATCCTTTATCTCAGAAGCTATCCTGAGGTGATCGTGCGCTATCAGTTGAACAAAAATAAATACTTGTTGGACCCAGAACTCGACCGACTTTTGGCGATAATAAATACTTATATAGATAAAGATCCGCGTAACTGTTTAATATTACTTCTTGGTTTAAAAACTGGGGCTAGGGCTCAAGAAATTTTAAATATTGTAAAATCCGACCTCAATGCACACGACGCCTCTGTTTTCATCAAAGGACTAAAGAGCAGCAACGACCGCGAAATCCCAATTCCAAGCGCTTTGTTTGCCAGATTGCAGCGGTATTCAGAATCAGTCACAACCGATAAAATTTTTAATATCACCTACGATCGACTCTATCAAATTTGGGACCTGTACCGCCCGGTGCCTAAAAAGTTTCATTCTCTGCGCCATACGTTTGCCATCAATCTATATAAGAAAACTCGTGATTTAAGGCTTGTTCAAGTGGCCTTGGGGCACAGAAATATCACGAACACCATGATTTACGCCGACTACATGTACACCCAAGATGAGCTAAGAAAGTTAATTTTGTAATCTGAAATTTTTAAACAATCTATTTTAGAGTTTTAAAGTGTTTGATTCCCTGATCCCGTTTTTTTATCAACTGGATTTGCGTAATGATTGTATTCACTAAGATAATCAAGCAAATCAAAACGGGTTAAACAGGCCGACGGCATTGATCGCAGCGAAACCAAGTCGGTTTTTACTTCTGCAACTCCGTTTCTTAAACGATCGGTGACCCTGGCGGCAGCGGTCACAAGCTTTTTCATCTTTTCTGCTGTCTCCATTTCAAGGGGGCTAAGATTTGCCCCATATCGACTGGCCCAGCTGGCTTGAATTTCGGGGTTTTTATCATAAGGTTTAATATAAACATTTATGATTCGAAAAACTTCGCCATCCAATTTTTCCTGACCTTTCCTAAGCCATTTTATGTATCCGCCCTCGCCTATTTGAGAATCACCCAGACCTAGAGTGAGTTTTACAAGGCTTCTGTCGCCTCCTGAAAAAGTCAGATCGTGTAAATAGGCCTGTTGCAATCCTTGCGCAAAACTTCCCTGTGGTCTCCATCGTAACTCTTTGATCAGTTTATCCAAATCAGTTTTCAGTCTTTTATCGTCCGGTATTTTCGCAGCAAGTTTAAGAGTCTCAGCCAAAGCATGAATATCTTGATTGAATCCAATCGCTATACCATTTGTAGAATCGAGGCGAACTGGGTCCATTTCCTCGACAAACACTCTGCTATTTAAAATTTCAACACAGTTAGCAGTTGTACAGGCTTTTTTCAAATCAAGATACTCATCCCATAGGGATTTACTTTCTAAACTAGCTGCTCTAAAGGCGAATTTACCTTTTTCTTCGGCTAGATTACGAGACATATCTTCTTTGAAATCAGAAACTTTTTGAGCACAATCCCCGGTATCGACCGCCGCCCACGCCTGGGTTGTTCTAAAAAACAAAACACAGGTAATAAATAAAAATAAAAATTTCAAGATAGCCTCCGCCCTATCTAAAAGCTTATCTCGATGTGGATCATAGTTTAATACTAACAATGATTTGAATTTGGTTTCTATACTTCGGTCGCGGCAGGAAGCTATGGTTTATTTTATTCTCAGTCTGAATGACATTGGAAAATTCAATGGGTAAAGTAAAGATAAGTGTTTCAAAAAAATGCCCTTTGGATATTTAAAATTTTGTTTTCCTACTTGGCCCTTTGTATTGCTCTTTTTTTAATGCTGCGAACGTCACTCAGTTACCTCAGCTTTCAAGACGACAACCAGTTCCTAGCATTCAAACAAGACTATTTAAATAATTCGCTCTGGAAATCTGCTTTTTATATTCACGTTTTCTCGGCTTTTATTTCTCTGTTTGCTGGTTTCACGCAATTTTCTTCTGAATTGCTAAATCAACATAAAAAATTTCATCGAATTTTTGGCCATATTTATGTTTGGACTATTCTAGCAATCAATTTCCCAGCGGGCCTTGTCCTGGCTATTTACGCCAATGGCGGGACGTTAGGGAAAGCTGCCTTTTTAACACTCGATTTTCTTTGGTTTATTTTTACTTTTCAAGCGCTAAGGTTTGCAATCAAAGGAAAATTCGGTTCCCACAGAAATTTTATGATCAGAAGTTTCGCGTTGAGTTTTTCAGCCATAACATTACGTTCTTGGAAAATAATATTGGTCCAAACAACTTCAATCGACTTAGCTACTATTTATATTATTGATGCTTGGCTTGGTTTTTTACCAAACCTTATTATCGCAGAATTGATTATTCGCCAGGCTAGTTTTACAAAAATTCTAACGTTGAAAGGGAATCGCACCAGCCGCCATCAATGAAAACAAAGTCACAACAAAGCCCACACAAAAGATCAAACCTGGCGCAATAATTTGGATCAATATATTTTTATTTTTTAAAAATTTTATAAAAACTAGATAAGAGACACAGCCCGGACCAACAAAACAAAGCGCTAGGCTGGCATAAACCATCAAATCTTTAATCACAGACTACCTGCCTTGTAAAATTTTTCTCTGGCGTTACTTGAAAGTATAACAGGTAGGTTGCAATGTAAACGCCAAAGACCAGGGACAATGACTTCTGGTTTGATTTCCCTTAATTGACTCTATATTTAGCTAGCCCTTGTCCATTTCCAGTTAGGATTATTCCAAACTTGATTAGCCCAAGTCGTATGGGTATTGGCGACCCAGTCTTTTTTTCGCAGCTTATTCCAAATAAAGTTTTCTACATCTTCTGGCGTTTTCGCTGAAATTGTTAACAACATATCCCAATCACCCATAACGGACCAAGCTCCATGAACTTCATTCCAATCCTTTAACCAACTCCAGTCGGCAGTTCTTGGTGCTTTTTCATTCCATTTAACCCAAACCTGTACTTCCCACATGCAAATCCACCTTTTATTAAAACTTTTATATAATCGTGAACGGAAAGATATCGGCTTATTTCTTGTTCGATTGATGATTTCAGTGGGCTAGTTTTTAAAAAAAGTCGGGTACTCGTTTGGCACAAAACCTAGACCTTTTTCAAAGACAGAACTGGCTTCTAAGAGAAATTTTATGCAACAAGAGTTTATTTCAAAAACGACCGTCAATGAAAAGGTACAAAAAGCTTGAATTCAGGGGCAAAATTACAAATAAAAAACAAATAAAGAACTTTTAGACGCACCTATCTGCTAAGCACTCACTAATATTATCTCAATGAGCCAGCCCGACCCTCACATAGATTGTCGCGATAATCAATTTCCTTGAAAACCATTATTTTCATGAAAGCGTATCTTGCCGCTGAGGAAGCAGAAAGCTTCTCTGGATAAAGTCGATATAAAGCAAAAGTCTCCGCGAAATTTTCGGCGGCATTTTTCAACGAGTATTTGCTAATTTCATCTCCAGTCAAGGCAACTCGCAGCCAATCAGCCGAAGCATCTAAATCTCCACCTACTGATTGGGACGCTGCTCGATGGCCCATTTCATGCAAGAAAACGTAAACTTTTTCATTAAAATCATAGTCATCAATACTATCAAATACCGCGCCACTTGCGTTGGCCACGACTCGGTTATCGCTGCCATACATTTTAAGAGTTCGGCCCTTTAAAAACCGATAAAAATATTTTTGTTCTAAAATTTTAGAATGCAAATGCCGGGGAACAGAAGCTGCTGCCGTTAGCACCGCAGCTAAAGTTTCAATATTAAATCCATCGGGATCTGCGTTGATATCAGCTTTAGGAGCTAGGTTTAGTTTGTATTTCAAGTACGCGTATAAAATAAGTGGCCCTTTCTCTTCCCCGTATATTTGCTTAAGAGCGCACAAGGCATCGCTACACATAGTGGTTTGCGGGCGAGCTGTTTTTAATGAAAATGGCTGCATTTGCTTACGATCTTTGCAAATGTAAGTCTGACAGAATCTTTGAATGTACGTAGTATTTCCTGAAATTGTTTTTTTAACGGGATATTCATCTTTATAGTATGTTTTTTGGGAATCAAAATGTTTTGTTAAAATGTCGACAACATCAAGATCAGAAGAAGAAATTCCTTTGAACATTAATCCATCGAGCTCTACATACTCTGTCAGTTTAGAGTCCAAGGCTTTAACTGTGGCTTTAACTGTGGCTCCGAGGTTTCTGGTTTTTACATTTCCCACAATTTCTTTTAGATTTGATTTTGTTTGAATACTGCTCAAAGAAATAGCCAAAGTCGCTAATCCAGATTTAACTTCACTTTCTATTTCCTGTTTTGATAAATCAGGTTTACACTGCTGAACGTACGTACCCACTTCAACTGTTGTCAAAGTAAAATGCCCTAAAGCAAACGAAGATTGTACAAAGAACAAACAGGTACAT
>JAYTTH010000337.1:0-5158 GCA_043745515.1 Pseudobdellovibrionaceae bacterium
TTATTACAAGTTGCTGGGATTATTGGGGTGGGTTCTGGTACGGGAAAAATTGATATGCCGGCCGATAACAGCATTTTTGTAGGAACGAATACATACGGTGGCACCTCAAAGACTAACTCTGTTTTAATTGGTTCAAGCAACAGTTTAGGTTCGGGGATGATCGCTAGTAATGCGATCGCTGTTGGCATTAGCAACACGGTGAATTACCAAAATTCAATGGCTATCGGTCGAAGTAATAATACAGGCGCCGGTGATACGACAGTAGCCGTGGGTATTGGGAATTCGGCAGTGGCTGATAACAGTCTTGCCGTTGGACGGTCTAACACTATCTCGGGATCTAACGTAGCAGCTATTGGTATGGGCATCACCAATAATGTATCAAATACGTTACAAATTGGTCCAAGTGATGCCTCTAAAATCACAATTTTATCAACGGGCAACTTCGGTATAGGGACGACGACCCCTAATGAAAAGCTTGAAGTTACCGGTAACGAACGTATCGGCCAAGCTCCCGCAACCTTGACGACAGTAAACGGTGCTCACACTTCTGCAGTGACGACTATCACGGTCGCCTCAACGACAGGTTATCCAACTTCCGGGACTTTGCTTATCAACGGCGAAGCCATGACTTATACAGGCACTACGGCCACCACATTTACCGGCGTCACAAGAGGAGTCTTAGGTACAACAGCAGTAGCCCTTAGTAATGCCCAGACTGTAAATAACTTTTTAAGTACAATACAAGCTACTTCAACAACGCCAAGAATGGTTGTCACGGGTTCTGGCAACGTCGGTATAGGAACGACAAATCCTACTGGAACGTTAACTATAAAAACCGCCGTCAATACAGGTGTGTTGACGATAAAAAACAGTGCGAATGCAGATATTCTTAGAGTTACTAATACCTGGGACAGATCTAATTTAAGGATGTTTGATTCTGCCGGAACTGAAAAGGCATCAATTTACACAGATTCGAACGATGGCGCCTATATGTATTTGGATTCGTCGGCAGTGAACTTAGGTGATGGCGCAAGCGGAGCGTTTGGAGCGGGTCTAGCCATTCGCACACCTTATGCTGTCGGCCAGGAAAACGGCGTTTTCTTTGTGAACGGTCCCAACGCTGGAACGGCACCCGGCGGTGCTGTTACATTTTATACAACCGACGCAAGCAACTATGGCCGAGGTGGATTAAAGTTCAAGACTACCAGCGCCGGCAGTCTAGTGACTCGCATGACGATTGATCCCACAGGTAACGTCGGTATAGGGACAACAACCCCTGGGCAGAAACTAGAAGTGAATGGTGGAGTAACGTTAAATACTGTAACAGCTAAACCGGGCTGTAGCTCAACAACGCGAGGAACATTCTGGGTCGCCCAAGGTAGTGCGGGTGTCAAAGATAGTGTTGAGGTTTGCGCGAAAGACGCAGCTGACGCATATGCCTGGCGAACACTCTACTAACGGTAACTTGCGGATAGAAATTGAGTGAGTGGTAACCAAAGAGTGATTTTGACAGTAGTTAATTACACAGCGACTTTGTCAGTCCTGATGGGTCATTAGCGTTGCTTTATTGGGACGTCCAGCCACCATCCAAGGTCATCGCAGAACCCGTAATGTTTTTGCCTGCTTGCGAACATAAAAACAAAGCTAATTCAGCTATATCAGAAATTTCTGTGAATGTTTTTGAAGGTTGTTTTTCTTCTAACAATTTTACGCCGGCTTCTTGGGTCGAAAGACCTTCTTTTTGTGCGCGGTCACGAATTTGATTCTCTACCAGTGGTGTTTTGACCCAGCCAGGGCAAATAGCATTGCAGGTTATTCCTTTACCAGCGGTTTCAAGTGCGACCGTTTTTGTAAGTCCAATAAGTCCATGCTTGGCAGAAACATACGCAGATTTATTTACCGAGGCGACCAATCCATGTACCGAAGAAATATTGATTATCCGGCCTTCAGGTAGTTTTTGTTTTAAAAAATTCTGAATCAATTGAAAAGGCACAGTTAAATGCAGCTGCACAAGTAGTTCCCATTTTTCTAGCGGAAATTCTTCGACCGGAGAAACAAACTGAAGACCTGCATTATTAATTAAAATATGATGAGTCGGCAGGCTTTGCATAAATTCTTGAAAATCATTTTTTTTGGAAAAATCCACGGAAAAGTACTTAACCGTCACGCCTGTTTTTTTTTGCAGAAGCTCTATCGCTTCAGACATTTGATTGGTTGATTCTAGGCCTTGCAGAATCAAATTTATTTTTTTATCAGCCAGTGCCTGCGCTACGCCCCAACCAATTCCACTAGAGCTTCCGGTAACGAGTGCCCATTTATTTGTAAACATAGGTGCCCTCCTGCTGTGACAATTAACAGGATCCGCAGGTTTTTAGCAAACGGAATTCCCATTTAAATCGCTCTAATTGGTTTTGGACCAAGTTTAGTGAAAAACCTGCTCTACAAAAAAATGACAGTGCGAATAGTGCTTCCAGTGGAATACAAGGAGGCCTCAAGTGTCTAAAGTATTTAGGGTGGGCAACATGTTTTCAGGGGTTTTGGGATTTATATTTATTTTATTGGTCATCGACCAATCGGTTCTTGCATCAAGCCACTCATGTAGTTCTTTTTATTCAAGTAAGAGTGCGTCTCATATTCATGAAGATATAACAGAAACTTTGTACATCGGGGTGCCAGTTAAGATTCGCCCTTTTAGTGCGAATGGAAACAAGAATCCATTGTATTTAGTGATTTTAGAAAATCCAAAAACACAGCAGCAAATGACGGCTCTTTTTAAACCTCGAAAATATGGGGACGGGGACGGTTGGAATCGTGTTCCAATGGAATATGCATCCTATGGAATATCTCGATTGTTGGACTTGGATATCATTCCTCCTGTCGCCTATCGTTATGCTTTAACCTTAGGTGGAAAGTTTTTTTCTGAAGGGTCGATGCAACAAAGAAGCCATTACCCAGTTTGATCCAAAGACCGTTTCAAAATTACGGGAATTAAGTGAAACTAAATTAAAAGCTTTTCTACCTTTCATTTCTAAAATTGAAATCGATAGAATATTACATCATCGAGATGGTTTAATTGCATTTATTGATAGTCATTCTTCGGACAAATAGTTTCCAAGGGGCAGATGTCACAATTTGGTGTGCGGGCTTTACAGATTTGACGCCCTAAAAAAATCATTTGATGGGAAAGCTTAATCCAATCTTTCTTTGGAACCAATTTTACTAGGTCGTTTTCTATTTTTTCGGGAGTTTTTCTTTTGGTTAGACCCAGGCGCTGACTTATTCGGATCACATGCGTATCGACTACGATTCCATTTGGAATATTAAATGCCACGCCTAAAACAACATTTGCAGTTTTCCTGCCGACCCCGGCTAGTTTGACCAGCTCATCGCTGTTTTCTGGAACGTGTCCATCAAATTTGTCACAGAGATCTTGCGAGCACGATTTGATATTTTTTGCTTTGTTCTTATAAAACCCCGTCGACCTTACGAGTTCCTCAATCTTGGTAAGAGGCGCCTCAGCCATAGCTTTGGCATCAGGAAGCAGTCTAAAAAGTTCTGGAGTGACTTTGTTTACTCGCTCATCTGTGCATTGGGCAGACAAAATGGTGGCCACAAGCAATTGAAATGGAGTTTGATGCACAAGTTCGCAGTAGGCGTCCGGGTATTTTTTTTTGAGTTTTTTTAGTACTTCCAAAGGTTGGGAGGATTGCAGAAACTTTTTTTTAGTCATTGGTCTGGATCTTAGGCTTTATCGCCAAAATCACCAATAGCTTCAACAGGGCAGCCCTTCATGGCTTCATCACAGGCTGCGGTCTCTGCGGGATTTGTAGGCTGCTTAACAACAAATGCATGACCATCATCTGGGTGCATTGCAAAATTATCAGGCGCAGACAAAACGCAAGCATCGCAAGCGATACAAGACTGATCGACGAACATTTTTCCTGCCGAATTTTCTTTCCACTTTTGCTTTAAGTCTGCCATAGAGACCAGGTATAACTTTAGGCTAGAGGCGAGTCAATAGCCATACGGACTCCGGTCTTATATTTGAGCGGGATCTGATTAAATCTCTGAAAGCCTGAAATTTTTAGTTATACTGATTCAGGAGGGCGCCTATGCTCGAAGGACCCAAGGTTCCAAGTGAAAAGGAATACGAAAAAGTATTAGAGTTTTTGAACCACAAGCTTCGCCCAGAGCAAGGGTGGTCCATCGATAAGGAATACCCGACAGCTCTCAATATGGCCAATCGACATAACATGAACATTGTTCTTAACGATGACCGAATCGTTTCCCATGCCGTGTTGAAGCCGCTAATTATAAAGTCTCCTAATATAATTTACAAAGTCGGGGCGATTGGATCTGTTGTTACCGATGAAGAGTTTCGAAACCAGGGCCTTTCCCACAAGATTTTAAGCGAGTCTTTAAATTTAGCCAAGCAACAAAATTGCGACATTTCGATACTATGGACTAATTTGTATGATTTTTATCGCAAATTAGGATTTGAATTAGGCGGCTATGAAATTTCTTTGAGTTTTGAAAAGTCGATGCCTTTTGACACAACCCTATTTAAATATTCAAAAGATAAAAATGTATCCGTAGAAGCTTTAGCAAAAATCTACAGTCAGCATTCGGTTGCGACGATTCGTTCTCAGGACGAATTCAGAAAATTCTTAAATATACCCAACACTCAGCTTTACACGGCTTGGAATGTAAATGGAACGCTTGCGGCCTATGCGATCGAAGGTAAGGGCGCTGACTTAAGTCACTATATTCACGAATGGGGCGGTTCTGTTCCGGCCATCAAAAACCTACTTGGTTACATAAGCCAAATTAAAAATCATCCGTTTCATTTTATTTCACCCAAGCATGCTACTAATCTGTTAAATGAATTAAAAAATATGGCTGACTATACAAATGAAGGTTATCTAGGAATGATTCGTATTCTAAATTTTGAAAGTTTAGCGATGAAAGTGAAAAAAGCATTTCGTAATGTAGGCGTCGCAGATTTTGTCTTTGAAAAAAATCAAGAATCTATTCTTTTTGGATGCAACGGTGATTTATATACCATCGAATCAGAAAAAGATTTGGTTCCCTTGTTGTTTGGGCCGGTTGATTTTGATAAACAAGATATTTTTAAATCAGAAACTTCGCAAAAATTGAA
>JAYTTH010000338.1:0-5147 GCA_043745515.1 Pseudobdellovibrionaceae bacterium
CTTTTTTAGACCCTCGTCGTGGTCAAGTTTATCCTATAGAGTTCGAAATAGAATCATGAAATTTGAAAAACTACCTTTATTAATCGGCTTGGTCGTAAGTTCGCTTTTGGCCTATTTTACTTTGATTTACTACGATTTTAGAAACACTCCCGATGCGAGTCGATCTTCTAACAATCTACTAAACGCGTTTGCAACTTTAGATAGTCGGTACAATGATATAAAATACCAAATTCGTGGTTCTTCAACTTCAACGGCGCCCGTAGCGCTTATTGCCATCGATGACGACTCGGTTCGTGAAGTCGGTCGTTGGCCTTGGAGCCGCGACCTGATTGCTCAAATGACGGAAAAGTTGCTCAGCTATAAAGCGGCCAGTATCGCGTTTGACGTAATATTTTCTGAACCTGAGCGTGAAAATCCCAAAGCCGACGAAAATTTTGCAACTGTAGTTGAAAAAAACGCAGACAAAGTGGTTTTAGGTACCTTCAGTGAAAATGAAAATCGCAGCGATAAAACCTACCAGGATTATTGCGTCAACGAAGCATTTAAAGCGAATCAAGGCGATCAAATCGTAAAATTAAATGCTACGCTTATTATTGACGACGAATCGGACAGCTTTGACGACATTAATTGGGGCCCCTTGTTTTCTACAGTCTTTGGAGTTCTAGCAAAAGATATCACTGATTTAAAACTAAAAAAATACAATAAAAAAAGTGTTGAAGAATTGCATCCGTTTCAGCAAAATGCTCTTAAACTTGAAATTACAAAAAAGAATTTTGAGTACTGTCGTGAATGGCTGACTCCAACTGATTTTACTTTAAGCAAAGAAAATGAGTCGTATTTTGCAAAAATTTACCAGTCTATTTTTGATGCGAACAAAGGTAAAATATCACTCATTACTAAATCAGGAATTAAATCGGAAGTTAGCCAGAATTTGAATCCCACTTTGACAATGGCTAATACCTCGGGCGTAAATTTAGACTGGAAGGATTTTTTAGTCACTTTGGTAGAACAGTCGGTGCTGAATCCAATTCCGCAATATGGGGAATGGACCCCAAACGTCGGCCCCATACAAGAAAAATCACAATTCACCGCCAGTTTTGTTGCTGACCAGGATACAGATGGCCCGGTTCGACGATATCCATTGTTTTTTCGCTCGGGAAATAGATTGGGACTCAGTTTCATTCCGTCGCTTGCTTTGCAATCTTTTGTTGTATCAAAAGGATACCGAGCGGAAGTTAAGCTGGTTAAAAATTTGGCTGCCAATTCAAAAAATACTCATGGTGAAAAAAAAATCGCTTCATTTCAAATATTTGATTCTGAAGATAAAAAAGTCATGGATTTGCCGGTCGATTCATCAGGGCGAACACTAGTTAACTATTACGGCAAACAAATGAGTATGCCCTATGTTCCAGCTTCCGAGATTTTTTCTGATGGTGAAGAAATGTTTTACTATATAAATCAAATCAGTTCGCAGACTAAACAAAATGAAGTCAAAAAAATATTCACGACAAAAAAAGAATTCTTTAAAGGCCGATCTTTGATAGTGGGCGCAACTGCCATTGGTATTTATGATTTGCGAACTACTCCGTTAGAAGCAAATTACCCTGGACCCGAAATCCATTTAACAATGTTGGCCAATCTCTATGAACACAATTTCCTAAAATATTGGGATGCTGAAGGCAAATATTTCACTTGGATAGTTCTAATTTTTGGAATTCTAATCAGCTTTCTCTGGTCCCAGTTGGGCGCTGTCAGTTCTTTTTTGTCTTTATTGATAACGATTCCTATTATTTTTGGTGCCGATTTACTAGTGCTTGAAAAATTTCACAATGTTTCATCAGGTTTTTTGTTACTCATTATTTTGGCATTTGCTTCTAATTTCACAATCACCTTTTATAAGTATTTTACTGAGGAATTAAAAAAGAAACAGTTGAAATCTACTTTTTCAAAATACGTATCTCCCGCTGTTGTGGACGAGCTCTTAAAGTCCGAAGACAACCTAAAACTGGGTGGACGTCGTCAGCGAATGAGTGTGTTTTTTTCTGACGTTCGCGGATTTACTACAATTTCTGAAAAACTGGCTCCAGAGGAACTTTCTCGAGTACTTAATTTGTATCTTACACCTATGACAGAACTAGTTTTTGCAAACAAAGGGACTTTAGACAAATACATTGGAGATGCCATCATGGCATTCTTTGGTGCCCCTATATTTGATGAAAATCATGCCGAACAAGCCTGTCGAACCGCCCTGCAAAGCTTAAAAAAACTGACCGAATTGCAACACGTTTTCAAAGAGCAAAACTTGCCGTATATCGACATTGGAATTGGAATCAACACTGGTGAAATGAGTGTTGGAAACATGGGCAGCAATATTGTTCAGAATTATACGGTGATGGGCGATTCTGTCAATTTAGCTTCTCGGCTTGAAGGGACTACCAAAGAATATGGAATTCGAATTATTATCAATGAAACAACCAATCAGGATGTAAAAGGTAAATTTATTACTCGTGAAATAGATCGAGTCAAAGTTAAAGGCAAAAATCTTCCCGTGGCCATTTTTGAACTTTTGAGTGAAATAGCTGATCCACAAAATGCTTTGCTTTTACATTTGGAGAGCTTTCAAAAAGGATATGAATTTTACTTAGTTAAAGACTTTCAAAATGCCTTATTACATTTTGAGAAATCCCTAGAGGCAAAAAAAGATGATTCCGTATCCAAAATTTATGTAAAAAGGTGCACCGAGTTTTTAGCCGAGCCGCCTCCCGCCGATTGGGATGGAGTTTATATTATGAAAACAAAATAGGACTACCTATTTTCTATTCTCGAATGCTAAATTTATTTTATCAGCAGTTTGCTTAAAGAAGTCCTTCTCTCGAAGAGATATTTTAACGAATTTTTTGGTTTCATTAAATTCATCTAAATGTTTATTGATGCGATAGAGCGGCCCAGCTGCCCGGTTGGTCATCACAAGGCCAACTCCATAACTGAATACCGTGATTAAAAGGCTGCTCAAAAGCAAAATCATCAATTGATCCTGGGACAGGCTTTCTATCAAGCTCATAGTTTCCACAGTCATTTCACCTTTAGAATCCTGCGTAAAAATCGATAATTTGTAAAATACAAATAGATTGCTAAGCACGTACAAAAACAAATTAAGGACGACCCCTAAAGTAATAAAATTAATAAATTTGATTTGAAAGTCAGGTTCAATAAGATACTTTCTTCGAAAATTGGCCACACCCACTCCAGCGGTTATTTAAGACTAGTGTAAGCCGCCGGAAACACTGAGGAAATATTAAAGAATGGACCCTCTGTTTTACTAGACTCGATCCCCGACAGTCGTCCAGTAAATAAGGATACTGGAAGCGCATCTAAACAATAAATTTAACGCAATACTTCTTAATACGGCATTTAGACCATTTCCAAAAAAACATGCTAGATTTATTTCCAATGGAAACAAGCTTACTACATTTTGCAAACACTTCCCCGAATACCGAATCTAGGTGGCGAGGTTTAAAAAAACTGAATTTACCTTCCTATTTGAATGAAGCTCGGCCTGATGCGCTGACGCCTTATTTTAATTTTCCCTTCTTTGATCTTTTATCTGATGACCAAAAGCAAAGGCTTTATGTGGCGTTCACCCAGTTCAACGCCGAGGTTCTTATCATGCTTGAGTTGGTACTGTATGAGGGAATGAAAATAGTTTTAACCGAGTCTAATGATACGGTGGTCACCGAAGCTGTAAAAAAAATGCGCCTTGAAGAAAAGTTGCACACCAAAGGGTTTTTAACCTTTCTAAAAAAAGAAACAACCTTATTCCCGAAAACCAGTTTTATGCTCAGAAATAATTCTTGGTTAAAAAATACATTTTTGACACTGGTTCGATGGAACCCTCTAAGCTTGGCACTGCCTGCTGCCAAAGTAGAAGCCTTTAGTGTATACTATGGAAAATGCATTCGTTCGCAATATAAAATCAACAATCTCTGGGTCGAGGTAAATTATTTGCATTTGATCGATGAAGCTCAACATGTCAATTTTGAGTTCGATTTATTTAAACATATGACTACAAAATCGGGGCAAATTGAAAAACTCAAAATCATTGCTGGAAATTTCCTGTTCATTCTTCTTTTGCAAATAACATTTTTGATTGGCTGCCACAGAATGGTAAAATATTCTCTGCCAAATTTAAACCACCTCCAGCATATTAAAAAGGTTCTTCTTTTAGGAAAATGGATTCTTTACAAATTTGAACCTTACGCCCAAACTCGTGAACTAATACGGAATCATTTTATAAATCGAACTTTTTTTGCAAAATCTCTTTTCCAATTTATGCACAGGTGAACTAGATATGGAATCTATCGACTATCAAAATCTTATTTTAAAAACTTCCAGTTTAAAACCAAACTCTTTAAAAGCGTCGATAGTATTGACTCAAGTGGTTGGTTTGACCATAGCTGCAGTTTCGATATCAATGTCTAACAATCCTTGGATTTGGTTTTTTGGACAGGTTTTATTTGGATTTTCAGTGTTGCAGTGGTTTATTCTGCTTCATGATTTTGGACACAATTATTTTTTCAAAAGCAGTCGATTAAATTGGACCTTTGGTTACGTTAGTTCGTTATTTTGCCTAGTTCCTTTTGCTCCCTGGAAATGGATTCACTCGCAACATCACACTTGGACAGGATGGCACGATTTGGATCCAACCCAAGAATCCACGATTCCAACCGAGGCTTCCCCATTGAAAAATGCATTGGCGAATTGGAGCTGGCTTTTGGGATTGCCAACGTTGACTTTGGCATTTTCTTTCAAAAATTTTTGGAATCTGCCTCGGTTATTTAAACTTTTTCCTGATCCGACAAAGCGATTTCATTTTATATTCAGTATTCTGTTCCTTGGTTTGGTATTTTTTTCTGTGGCAAAATGGATTCCTAGTTTTTTTCATTTGTGGGGTTTGGGATATTTCATATTTCTGATAATTTCTGACCCCCTATTGATTAGCCAACACGTGCACATTCCCCAAAAATTTAGTCAAGGTTCCGCAGTCAATCCATTTTCAGTAAAAGAACAAGATCAGTTCACGCGCACTTTGATTTTTCCAAATTGGGTTAGCCGCTATATACTTTTGTCTTTTGATCGCCACACCCTTC
>JAYTTH010000339.1:0-5146 GCA_043745515.1 Pseudobdellovibrionaceae bacterium
GATCCTTGAATCCATAAAGCATCCGGTGGCCACCAATAACATAATCATCATCAGGTAACGTGGTAACTGTCCCATAATTGATTTATCGGAATAGTGTCTAAAAACTAAAATATTTACTAAAGGACCTGTTTCCCATTTAGATACGTTCTTAAATTGAAACGTTAATCGCTATTTAAATGGCTAAGCTTTTTATGGTTTTAAATTTGTACCCCACGGCAAACAAAGTTCAATTACCCGAAGAACAAACGCTGGCGAAATTCCTGTGGATTTTTAATAATTTTTATTTCATCAAATAGCGCGCGGGCTTCTTGCGATCGCAGGGAGAGTCCTTTTAGCCATTGTTTTGTTCTGGCCGTTGCAAAATGGTCGTTGATATGAATGGCAGATCGATCAAAAAATGTCCGCATTATTTCAGTTGATACAGCCCATTCGTTTTTCTCAAGGCTATTGCTATCTTGGTGATACGAATCTGATCCCCGATCTATATAATCGCGAATTTTATTGAATAAAAATGGATCACTCATAATTCCCCGTCCAATCATAAACTGATCACACTGAGTTTCATTTTGGCAGCGAATAAAATCGTTAACAGTAAAAATATCGCCATTAGCAATTATGGGAATCGACTTTACTTGGTCTTTTATTTTTGGAATCCAATTCCAATGTGCTGGCGGTTTGTACCCATCAAGCTTGGTACGACAGTGAACAGTAATGTGAGTAGCTCCGGCTTCTTCAATGGCTTTTGCATTTTCCACACAAACAGAAGGGTCTTCAAACCCCAATCTGATTTTTGCGCTCACAGGAATATTAAAATGAACAGCCGCCCGAACCGTTTTTACAATATTAAATAATCGATCACAGGACTTGAGCAGCGTAGCGCCGCCATCATGACGATTGACTGTTTTTGCCGGACAGCCAAAATTAAGATCAATCGCTAGCGCGCCCATTTCAACTGCCCGAACGGCATTGTCAGCCAGAGGTCCCGCGTGTCCGCCCAGCAGCTGAACAGCCACGGGCGTCCCCGATTTTGTTTTTGAGCCGGTCCGCAGCTCGGGGCAATAACGTAAAAGGACCGAATTAGGGTGTAATTTATCCGTGACCCTTAAAAACTCCGTCGTGCAAAAATCAATGCCCCCTTGGCTGGTCAGCAAATCTCGCAGTACATAGTCAGTGACGCCTTCCATAGGCGCTAAATGAAGTTTAACGTTGTTCATTGGTTCATGGAAATACCATTTAATAAAGGAACTCTCAAGTTGTACCACTCATTTTTCTTTCCGCAATTCAGATTTTGCGCTAGACTCAACGTCATGTCATTAGAAAGTCACTTTGAATCACGAGTTCCCTTACTACTTGAATTGGGTTTTAGGCAGGACGGACTGCCTGCTTTAAAATCGTATGTTCAGCTCTTATGGAGCGCCAATCAAAAGCTTAACTTAGTCAGTCGTCAAATGACGTTTGAAGATCTTATAGACAATCATATAATCGATGGCCTTTTGGCGTTAAAACAATTTCCCATGGATGTAAAAAACATCGCTGATTTTGGATCAGGCGGCGGGATCCCAGGTGTCGTGTATGCCATCCATTTTTCTGACAAACAGTTTATTCTTTTTGAAAAAAGTATAAAAAAACAAGAATTTCTAAAGAGCTGCTTAACTTTGTCCCCCAACCTAGTTGTAAAAGGAGATATTCCGGTGCACCTGGACTCTGTGCAATTGGTAATGGCTAGGGCATTCAAACCTCTGGATGTGATTTTGGATATGAGTCGCAACTATTTCCAAAAGGGAGGGCGTTATTTTTTATTAAAAGGCCGTCTAGAAAAAATCAATGAAGAGCAGATTTTGACCAAACAGAAATTTAAAAATTTAACTCTGCACATTGAGCCACTTAAATCACCGATTTTGGAAGTGGAACGTCATCTGGTGACGATACCTTAGTTTCGACAATTAATCCCAACGCTTGTTGATCCAAATAGCTAAGCTCCGGATTCTCGACAATCCATTCTACAATTTCAGCCGCTTCAAATTGGCGACGATTGATAAAATAGTAAACAAGCGCAAAGCTGACTCCGAAAATATAGCCAACCAAGTGGCTTAAATAGCTGACTTCAGGATGGTAGGTTTCAGGAATAAACAAAACAACACTTAAAAAAACGGCAACCGCAATTCGCCGGCGCAATGAATGTCGACGATCAACAAGCACTGACAAAGTCAGCCATACCGCGCCCATCCAGTAGACCAATCCAGAAATGCCAATCACACCAGTATTCTGTGGCATTGAACGTAAAACTACATAGTTTATGAGTCCCCCGAAAAAAAATCCGGCAAGTGGGAAAACAAAAAAACCAAAATACCCGGTCAATAAAAAAGCCAATGGCACCAATAACACTAAATTACTTAGCAGATGCTCAATGTCCGCATGGGCAAATAAAGTAGACCACAATCGCCAATAGTCTCGGTTTTTAAAAACAAGCTCACCTTTGGCCCCCATCCAATGGGACGCGCCGATGACCTCGTTTAAATAAAAATAGCTAAATAAAATGACTGTGATTGCCAAAAAAAACGTACTGACATAGGCCAAATCACTCGGACTTTTAGTTAACCAGTTTGCTCTTACCCTCTTTTGTGGCTTCATCCTTCAAGTATGAGCGCAAAACACGCTGTGTCTAGATGCAATCAAAAATTTTAATTACATTCCTGGATTTATAAAAAAACTCTTTTGCCATCGATTTTATGTGCTAGCATCAAAGCATGGTAACTTTGACTGATTACTTGAATGAATACAAAGAGTCCCATCAGAATCCAGTAAACGTTAGACTCCATTTTATTTGCGTGCCATTGATTATGTGGAGCCTACTTGGCTTTTTGCATGAATTTAAGCTCGTTGGCGACATTCACTTTTCACATATTTTTGCCTGTTTAGGAATTTTATTTTACGTTTATCTTGATCATTGGCGGGTCACCTTGACCATGATGGTTACTTTAGGCCTTATGCTGGCAACACTTAATTTTATTCCCTACTTAATATCTATAAGTATAGTCGTTTTTGTTTGCGCGTGGCTCGGTCAATTTTACGGGCACGCGGTGGAAGGAAAAAAGCCGTCGTTTTTTAAGGATCTTATTTTTCTATTGATTGGTCCTGTTTGGATTCTTAAGAAAATTGCACCTAAATTTGTTTACTGAACTTATCTGAAGTATTTTCGAGGTCAACGTGTCTAAACTAAAAGTATTTTTATCAGATAGCTTCAATCCACATTTAAATTTGGCCACTGAAGAATGGATATTTCATAATTTAGATCCGTCCTCCCAGGTCCTTTTTATCTGGAGAAACGAAGAAACCGTCGTAATTGGACGCAATCAAAATCCTTGGTCCGAATGCAATTTAGCAAAAATGAAAGACGATTTCGTTCATCTGGCCAGACGCACAACTGGCGGCGGCGCGGTTTTTCATGATTTAGGAAATACTAATTTTACCTTTTTGTCTCCTAAAGAAAGTTACAACCGAGACCACAATACAGCCATAATATTAAACGCGCTTAAATCTTTTGGAATTGAGGGTTTTGCCTCAGGAAGAAATGATTTACTGATTCCTTTCCCCGATGGGCCTCGTAAATTCAGTGGCAGCGCCTACCGCGAAAAACGTGACCGGGCATTTCACCATGGCACGTTGCTACTTCATGCGGATCTAACTCGGCTAGGAAACTATTTGACTCCGAATCCCAAAAAGCTTCAGGCCAAAGGCAAAGAATCCGTACGTGCCCGAGTAGCCAATTTAAGTGAAATTGAGCCCGCCATAAAACACGAGGCAATTGCCAAAGCGCTTATTCACTCTTTTGAGGACTTTTATAAAAATACCGCCGAGCAAGACATGTTAAATCTTTCGAGCCTAAAAAAAATTCCCGAGCTTCATACTCAGTTTGAAAACTTAGCCTCTTTTGCCTGGTTATTTGGCAATACTATGGAATTTAATCAGCAAATGTCAGAGTATCTTTCATTGGGATTTTTTGACTTTCAATTTAAAATCGTCGACGCCAGCATTTCAGATTTAAAGATTTTTACAGACTGTCTTTACCCGTCACTGGTCGATGATTTGACTCATTCATTGCGTGGTCAGCCATTTACCGGAGCCACGATTCGCACTCAATTTGCGCAGGCTAAAATGCAATTTCCAGAACTATCCCAAGGGCTTACTGAAATCGAATCCTGGTTATGCGGACAAATAGAAGTTTAAAATTAAGAACGCTGAATGAGCGAGCTTGGATTATTAAAAATGACCTTAATTACGTCCGGCTGATAACGAGTGAGGCCTGAAAAATAGCCAAAAATATAGACACTCAACGCGATGGCAATTATCAAAGCAATTTTTTTAGCATATAAAAACATCAAAATCTTGGTTTCATTCTGTATCATTACTAATCAATTTGGCATTGACACATTTAGTTTTCAATACTAAAGGTTAGCTTCACGCATTATGCGGGAGTAGCTCAGTTGATAGAGCGATGCCTTGCCAAGGCATAGGTCGCGGGTTTGAGTCCCGTCTCCCGCTCCAAACTTCCGAAGGGATTTGGAGCTTGGTCCCGCAAAGCCATTGAAGAAAAAACCGGTAAAAAACGCCCCTCGCGCGGACGTCCCGATAAGTCTGAAGAAGACAAATTTTTTTGCGACTTCAATTCGACTTCATCCAAAGATCATCGAATGAGCAAAAAAAAAAGCAAAAAACCAGCTGTGGCAAAACGACTCAAACTAAAGATCTAAATGAATTAGAATATCAAAATGCTATTCCTCAGTTAGAAAACAGTATCTCAAAAATGGCGTCGATCTCGCTCGAACTATTTAAAGGCGGTTTAAAAATGATTCCAATTTTAGTGCTTTAAGCATTTTTCGACACCACCAGTCTGATAAACTAAAATACCAATTTGGATACCGCACGCGAAGAGATTGAGACTGGACTACTCTTGATTCAAGTACCTTGCCATCAAAGCCGGCCCATTCGCCTATAACAGGATAAATCAAGAAACCTAAGTTAGCGGCATAGTTAGGAGCAATCAATTGAATCAGAGTTCTTTCCGTTTTTTCACGAGACCATCCATTTGATTTTAATAGCCCTGCGACCCTCTCATAATCCATTTCACTTGGTTCTGTGTCCAAGA
>JAYTTH010000340.1:0-19544 GCA_043745515.1 Pseudobdellovibrionaceae bacterium
ATTGACGCTAAGAAAATAGTGCTTGAGCTGGGGCGGGTCAATATATGTCCCAAAGTTTTTTATTCGCTGTCGAACTTTCTGACAGTGACCGTCAGCAGCTCATTGTATTTAGTTTAATCACTTAATTATCTCAAGTATTACTTTAAGTCGATTTGAAGATGGCTTAATCCTAGCTAGATAAAACTTGAACCCGTTGTGCTCTGAATAAAGGGAAATGCATCTTACAGACTTTGCAACGGTATCCTAATCGCAAAAACGCTTTAGTGGTATTCAATCTATTTCAAATTTAAGGAGAAACTATGTTTAATCTGGTAAAAAAAATGTTTAAAGGAGCAATCGCTATACAGTTAGCTATGAGCCCTGTGTTGGCTAATACAACGGCTTCAGATCAAGCAATTGAGCAGTTGACTCAATCAAAAAAAACGATTCTTGATGGTATCGTTAGGCAATATTCAGATAAGCTAGTTATTTATGATCATAATTTTAAAAAACGAAAAATTTGGGAATTCGAGTCATTGAATTCTTCAGATTTTTACTTTTCTTTCGTCGGTTCCCTCTTAATTACTCACATTCAAATTACACCGCTTGAGCGCGGCATAAAAGTTAGTATTAACGGTGTTCAGGGCGATTTTAAACTATTGCCTAATACCGCCCGCGAGATGATAATATCATTGGATGCAGCTCCACAAGAGTCGTTAGAAAGCTTTTATCAATTTATGAATGCCTATCAAGAAAGAGCTTCAAAGGCTGTAGGCGAAACGATCTACGGCGAAGTGCGAGCTATGTCTAAACCGCTTTGTTTAATTGCCCTTTTTGGAGCGATCGCATTTCGTTTTCACCCCAACTACACAATGTTTTTGGAAAGAAAAATAAAAATGCCTTTAAAATTTGCTACTCCGGTTTTATTGTTAGCTGCCGCTTTAGGGATGGCAATATGGGCCGAAAATAGCGCGCCGAGAGCTTTATAGGAACAAAATAAGTGGGAAAATGTTTTCAAATATTTTTAATTTACTTCTGTATTTTGACATTTCAAAATGCAGAAGCTAGTTTAAACACGTGTGTAGACTTTTATAACTCGGGTCGTTTCTCTGCTATTCATAAGAAATTTAATTTTGATTTCAAGTTGTACGAAAATTATCGTAATTTAATTAGTAACTCGGGAAAATTAAACTTCCCAATTCCTCGGTCTTCTTTAGAACTTCTAATGGCAATCGTAGACCTTTCTTCGAAATTAAATCCAAAGGACCTTGGGTTTATCACTAGCATATTTGAAAAAGGTTCAGTAGAGGATCAAATCAGTTTATTTAAATTATTCCATAGTTTTGGGCATGCCGACCAAACTATTCTTCAAAGCAGAGTTCAACTTTTGATGAACAGGCTAGCTAAGCAAATTGAAAAATTGGATTCATCCGACGCCCCGTACTCTATGAATCCAATCTCCGATAGAAATTCAAAAACAGACCTGCGTAGACTTTTTTATACAGAGATACCTACCCAAAACATCATGACAATGTTTTCCACCTGCTGCAACGTAAAGGTTAAGCCGAAGTACCTTTGGGCTGTAGAAAGTAAGCTGACAAATTCAAAAAATTTACTACGCATACCAGCTATTATGGCATTAAAATCCCTAGAATATTTTGTGGACCGTCCGATTTCTTTATCCGCTAATGCCAGTACTCTTTATTTTTTTGGTGTTCCTTTTGTTCCACATGGAAAGGCTGTAAACGCAATACGAATCCCAAATTATTTGATCGATTTAGTAACCGAGGTCGGGTTCGAGCAAGCCTATCCAGAAATCAAAGAGTATTATAGAAAATCTATTATGATCGATAAATCTTTAAATGTTGTTAAATCAATATATTATGGGGCGATGATTGCTATTTTAAGTCATTTGACGTACGTGTCTGCTCCCACGCTAGCCCCTTTGGTGAAAAATTCAGTTGAATTCGAAATGAGTAGTCGTCGAACCGTCATTGCCGACTCTGATTATAAACGACGACAACAATTAAACTATTATATTAATGGCGTCCGTAATATAGAAAAAAGAGAGCCAACACCTGTTGAAATCGAGGCTGAATGGGCAACTTTGGTTAATACTCCAGACTTCAGACTATAGTACATGAAGGGGAGGGAGTAAAGAAATCTCAATAGGAGTGGTATTGTCACCTGCAGCCGCTGGAAACGAACTCAAAATATTCGTTGCCAAGAAAAATTTTCGATGGATCAATGCATTGTCCCCGCAGTCATGAATCAGATGATTGAGCCTTCTATTTTAAGCCACATGGGCTGAGTATCGTCGCTACATAGTGAGCCATGTGGGGATTCGAATGTACTTTATTGTTGAATTAAAATGAAGGCGTAGAAAAAGGAATTGGTCAAACAGATCATCTATTGCGATTTCGTGTATTTTTACATTTGGCAAATAACTTTTGATTTCGATCCGGTCGCGCAGCTTATGAAATCCACTGGCATAATTTTTTTAGTTGCACGGCGATTAGCCTGTCACATTCAGTTTTGCGATCGGCAAAAGCAAAGGCAAAAAAACCGCATGACATGGCCTATGGCTTGCGTCGATGTTATTGAACCAACATAGTAGGTCGCTTGGAGATCAATATTAACTCTAAAATTATAGTAAGCATATTTGTTTTGCTGAGCTATTCTGGCTTCTGCCTGGCGGATGCATCCGTCGAGCTTCTATTAATACGGTCATTCGGGTTAGCGAGGTAATATCTAAGGCTGGTGGCATGAACGCTACCAACTTTTTTCAATTAGTAGGAGCAGAATCAGAAACTGTGTTTGTATTACTTGGATTAAACCCTGATCTTAAAACAATTGAACAAGCCCGCGATCAGGGTGCTGAGTCGTGGATGTATAAGAATTATGAAAAGTATCCAATATTTAATATTCCCGAAATTGTTTTTCAAACAGTTAAGTCAAATTTAGATAAGGTCATCGCCATCAGTTAAAAGAACAAAGAGGAATATGCTCGAGCTAACGGTGGAGGATAAGATTGGATTTGGCCCCTAGAAATTCACTCAAGGGTCTAGGCAACTATGGTCATGTTGCGCACGGTTTTAAGAAAATTTAAAGTAATCGGGCTCCACAGTGTGTAGGCTCGATTATTAACAACAAGGATGTATCAATGTCACTTTATTATGCGATCAATCGATTTATGGGGCTCACGGAAACTAACTTTGAAGTTGCGGATATGGATGTTAAGCCTTACCTCGTCCAACCACCCCGCCTGTTAAGTTTAGATTCAGTTAGTTAAGCTGAATTACGGATCAGACGGTGTTTAGCCGTCAGACCTTAGGTAATGGCACGAACACTGGGTATCGCGCACCTTGTGATCGGCCAGTAATAAAACTCAGCCGTCTCTTGTTACTTCGCCGCCTGAGAATTGAAACTCTATTTTGCTCTTTGTTGAACCTATTTTTAATACTGGAAATTCAAAAGATTCTTGATTACATTTTGCGATAAGCTTCCTTTCTAAAATTTCTTCCTTAACTAATTGAAATTTGAGGCTCAATTGCTAAAAATCCAGCTCTCTTTTTATTTCTTGTGAAATATTCAGGCTAGCAGTCGCCGGGGCTTTTATTCTATCCAATTCAGCGAAAGACTCATTTTTTTGACAAAATTGATTTTTTGCAGTGCAGGTATTTGTTAGGATCTCGTTTGGAAACATAAGTGTTGTTGGCTTTGAATGAAAGTAGAGTGAAAGTCACAGGCCACTGAGGTCTCAAAAAGATGTTGAATAGTTATCTCATCCTTCGGTTTTGTTATTGCTTCATGGCCTTTTTTTTACTGGCGTTGCCCGTTTTTGGCCAGCAATCTATTTTTAATCCTGAATATAAGCCTAAACTATCCTGGTCAGGCGATCTTCGATATCGAGTCGCCAAGGTCAAAGAGTCTATTGATGATGAGCGCCCCATGCAACAGCTTCGTGCGCGATTGGGATTTAAAGCTGAATTGGATGAAAGAACATATTTGGTTTTTAGATTGGCCACCGGCACCTCGGCCATCAATGCGAATCAGAATCTTGGTGATCCCAGCGATCCAGGATTGTCTCGACGCAGTTTTGGATTGGATTTAGCCTATGTAAATTGGGCTGCCGAAGAAAACGTTAGAATTTTGGCGGGCAAAACAATCAATCCGTTTTGGGCGCCCGGGAATGAAAGCCTGGTTTTTGATCCGACGATTTCCTTTGAAGGACTATCGCTAAAGGTGGAAACGCCGTGGAGTTCTTCGAAAGCTTTCTTCAATGCTGGCGGCTATATTATTTCAGAAAACTATGACACCAATGCCCGTCAAGATCTGGTCGATGCGGGAATTGTTGGAGGGCAGTTGGGGTATTCGTTAGCTACCAGTTTAGGAACCGGAACCGTGCATGGTAGTTCTTTTCAATTTGTAAATATTCAAGACAAAGAAATTACATCTATTCAAAAAGATGCTCTTCCTGACCCGTATTCAATTCCCTATGATCGCTACCGAGGGAATGTAATCTACCGACCCGATCCCACATTAAAACTGTATAATTTCCAAGATAAATTTGTGATTCGCGATCTGGGTTTAGAATGGAAATTGGACCTCGCTCCTGTCGGCGTTACATTGTTTTACGATGCGTTAGTAAACACGGAAGCAGATGATGTTAGTAAAGCGAACGAAACAGGAATCGCAATCACTTGGGGACGCCTACTCGTATCCTGGGGAAAATTTGAAAAACAAGCGGAATCTGTTGTTGGAGCTTTTACAGACGCCTATATAAATGGTGGCGGCACGGATTCAAAAGGAACTCGGCTTCTTTTAAATTATCGCTTATCCAAATCATCACAGCTTAGCTACACACAATACCTTGCCAAAAGGGGAAATTCTACCGTAGAGAGGGATTACTCTAATTCTTTGTTAGATATGGATATCTCTTTTTAATGTTTAATTTTTGTTAGGACATAAAGAAAACCCTGACCAAAACCCAACGTGAACTTTCAAAATTTTCAAATTAACCTAGACCTAATTCCAGATCGATATGGAAAAAACTTTTAAAAAAGGAATCCCTTATGAAAAAAATAATTTTTGTAGCTATGTTCGGTGCCGCGGTTGTTGCGGGCGCTCAAGCTAAGCTTGTGTTGTCTGGATCAGATACTCTAGCAGGGGCTATGACAGACGTTATTATTCAAGCTGGTCTTGATCAGTCTATTTCTTATGTTGGCGGCGGATCTGGCGTTGGTGAAAAAAATCTATTGTCTGGCGATCAAGGCATTGCTCCGATGTCTCGCGAAGTAAAAGCTGATGTTATGGCGGCATTGCAAGCGCAGGGTAACTCGGTAGTTGGTCACATTTTAGGTTTGGATGGAATTTCAGTTGTTGTTAACACGGGCAATTCTACACCAAATTTGGACGTAGCAACTGTGGCTAAAATATTTGGCTGCGAAGTAACTCGCTGGGAACAAATTCCAGGATCTGGTTTGAAAGGTGATATTCACGCTTTCAGAAGAAACAACGAATCCGGCACAACAGACGCTTTCAAAAATTTTACAGGAATCAAAACATTCGGAGCGTGTGTTACAATACTTGCCGAAACAGCGGACATTGCGGACAAGACTAGCCGAGATGTATTGGCAGTGGGTTATTCTGGTTTGTCTGGAAAAGTAGCTGGCAATCGTGAAGTCGCTATTGCAGCGAAAGCAGGCGCAGCAGCCGTTATGCCGACTACCGCGACAATCCGAAGCGGATCGTATCCATTTGCGCGCAAACTTTATGTTTTTGAAGTTACGGGATCTCGTAAAGCTAACGACATCGAAGTGATGATGTTAGATTTTTTAACAGATCGATCGTTTATGGATCCCATCATGCAAGCTCATGAATTTATCACTGTAGATTAAATTAAAGGAATGTCGAACTATGTTCGCTTTGGTCTTTAGAGCTTCTAAACAGATAGCTGTACAGCTCTCCTTATGGGGAGCTTTTTTGCTTTGTGTATCCTGCGGAAGTCATAGTGAAAAAAGTGCGCAGCAAAAATTAAGAGAACAATTTTGCAAACCCGTTGCTGCCGCCAAACAATTTGAAGAAACTCCGTTTGTCGGCCAAAAAGACATTCAGTTGTCTTTTCAAAATATTCGATCGGGAGTCAATTCGGCCTGTATGCGATGTCATTTGGTGCCATCAAAAAATGGCGGCTTTAGTTACATTGATTCTTTTCAAGCCAGTGAATCAAGTGTGAATGGCATATCGTCAGTTTATCCTGGTTTTTTTGAATCAGCTGAAAAAATGCGAGATGCCATTTTGTCAACCGATGCTCAAAAACAAATGCCTCCAGCTGATATTCGTTTGCAAAACCCAAACGCTTTTTTAGAAATTGGTCATCAGTTGGATGCCTGGATTCGAGCCGGAAAAATCAACGGCAGCTTTAAACTTGGCGATCAGCCCACTATACCGCAAGGCAAACCACGCCCAGTAAAACCAAAAGAATCGTCTGAGCTAGGGGATTGTGTTCCTACCGCCGAAGCTATTGGATTTAATTATCAAATGGATCGGAAATTTGAAGTGGCTCAGGCGCTGCCTAAATCTCTAAGTGAAACTGATTTAACCAGTCTGGATTCTTATGAGCTCGCAAAAACCGGAACGGTTTCGTATAACGTGGAATATCCTTTGTGGGCGGACAACGCCAACAAGGGACGCTGGGTTCACGTGCCCAGAAAAATCGAAAATGGAGCAGTGAAGGCCCAAAGTATTGTGTTTGATCAAAGTAAAAAAGAGTTTGTAATTCCTGAAAACACTCGATTTTACAAATCATTTTATCGCGCTGTTAAATTGCCAAATGGAAAAACACGAATGAGGCGGATGGAAACTCGTTTAATAGTGACTCGAACTCCTTGGCGGAAATCATTGTTTGGAACGTATCAGTGGGATGAAACAGAACAAGTGGCGACTCTGGTCGAAACTCCGTATCGTGATGGAACTCCGTGGAAGGATCTGGTTTATGATGTCACGGTGGACGAGCTTAAGGAAAAAACAAGGCCCTACGCAATTCCCGGACGACAGCGGTGTATTGATTGTCATATGGGAAGTTCGACTCAAAATTTTGTTTTGGGTTTTCAACCACTGCAAATAAATAAACGGGATATTGGTGGCGCCGGACGATTGGAAACGCCACAATCAAATGATTTGGATCAGGTAGCCAGGTTTGTTTCCTATGGCCTTTTGAGCGGTGTGAAAACAGCAGATGAATTGCCGATTTTGGAAAACTCAGGAAAAGTTCCCGCAAGTAATGTCCACGAATTGCGCGCGCAAGGTTACATGGTGGGAAACTGTTTTCATTGCCACAATTCAAACGGCTTGGCGTTTACTAAAGAAAATGGAATTCAATTGTCCCTGGGGCCCGGCGAAATATTTGGCTTTAATACACAGAAACGCAGTGTTGAAATTCCCACACGAAAGCTCGTTCACCAAAATGGCGAACTGGATGCTTCGCAAATATGGCGAAAAGTATTGGACCCAGCGGCCCAGCAGGGAATGTATGGCCAAATGCCTATGAACACGCCAGGTTCACCTGATTGTAAAGTTTTGTCTGTAATGGGTAAATGGATTAGATCGTTTGAAAATGTTGAAGCCGCTGATTCCTGGGAACCCGAATGCAAAAAAGAAAATCCATTTTTTTGGATTGATACCGATTTTACTTGGGTGAAATCTGAAACCTATGTGCCTCGTCGCGATGACTGGAATGACCCCAACTATGGAATGCCAGCAAAATATAAAAATTTAGAATTAACCACTGCGTTGTCCCAGGCCATCACTGCCAAGTATGCCGTTGGATATTGGCTTAAGCGAGCAGCCTGTAAATTTCCTGAAGTCAAGCTGGCCACAGAAGATCAGCGACCCTGGATGCTTAAAGATGGCAAACCCAAGCGGCCGTTTGGCGAAGTTTATTTTACGACGCCTGGATCTTACTTTTTTAGAAACACCTGCATGAAATGTCATGGACCGAATGCCGACGGCAATTCAGCTTTGGCCAAAGGAATTTTGAATTGGTCTGGCGGCAGTGTGCGCGTCGCTAATTTCATGGAAGGCCTTTTTGGCAAGAAAAATGAAAATTTAAAAACCTTTGATCGTGAAGGCAAAAACTATGCGGGCCCGTATCTAATTTGGATGGCCATGGAAGGCACGCGAGTTCGTTTTCCACCAGAACTGTCGAGTTTCATGGGAAAACACGGCGGCCAAATGTTGAATGGAATACGTGAAAAATGCGTCAATCAAATTTCGCCTGAAAAGCCGTCATCTGTGCAATTTGTTGAACACGAAGTCTTTAATAAAGTTTGTTTTATGAATAATCTAGAACCGGGGCATCCTGATTTAGCCTATGATCCCGCTACGAATTTGCCCCTGCATCCAGAAAAAGTGGATGAGTGGGCAGATAGGGCGGCTCAGAACGCCGGCTGGGCCATATTTGATTTTTTAAAAACGGCCTCGGCAGGAAACTGGATGCCAAGCAATGATCAATGCGAATCCGTTTATGGACGTCACTAAAAGGAGACGGATATGAAAATAGTTCTTATCACTTTAGTTTTTTTGGTAACTAAAACTTATGGTTTTTCACTGGAATCAAAAAACGGTCTTTCCGAATTCACCGCCATTGGCAGACCAGCCGCTTTGAAAATCGTTGGACATGGTGTTGGACCAACCGGGCAGTTGGCTCTAGCTCCGGAGGGTTCTGATTATCTTTTGTCGGGGGCCTTGGATTTGGATTTAGACAGTTTTGACACTGGTATTGAAATGCGGGACAAACATATGAAAGAAAAATACCTAGAAACGTCTAAAAATAAAAAAGCGACCCTTAAATTTACCGGAGCTCATTTAGCCAAAGAAATATTGGAGAAAAACGGAGAGGTAACTGTGCCGGCTTTTTTGCTTTTACATGGGATTGAAAAGCCAGTTGAAGTTAAAACAGCGTTTGTACAAGACTCTAATGGAGAGCTGAAAACAACAAGTTCGTTTCAAATTAAAATCTCAGATTATGGTATTCAAATTCCGAGCTTTTCAGGGTTGACCGTAGCGGATCAAATTCAAATTAAAATCGAAATGAAAGTTTCAAAAAATCACCTTCTGGGCATATTAACTACTAAGAGTGAAACTCACTCAGCCAAGAAAGTGCAGTAGAAAATGACTCGGATAAAAGCGGCGGCAGTGGCAGCTATCTGGTTTCTAGCGGCCTGCAATTACAATCATTCCAAACAAGAGACGGCCGCTGGGGGTGTAAAAAGCCAGCAGCAAAGTCTTGAAATGGTAGATTTCAAAACAGTTCAAGCTAAAATTATCGGGCCAAAATGCCTAGGTTGCCATTCGGCGGCCGGCGGCAATGAAGGCGGAACAAATCTTGAATCGTATACTAGTGTGCGCCGATTGATGAATCGCATTTCTTTTAGGGCCTTGGAAAAAGGGGACATGCCCCCAAGTGGAAAATTGGTTTCAGACGATGCCGATCTCTTAAAAAACTGGTTTGAAATGGGTGCCCCAGAATCGGTCGTAGAAACGCAAGAAAAACCTGAAATGTTGATAGATCAGGGGCCGACAGATTGGGCTAAAATAAGTCAGCGATTATTTTCAAAAAAATGTATGGACTGTCACAGTCAGCCTCAACCGCAAGGAAATTTAGATCTGGGCTCCTATGAAGAAGTCAAAGCCAAAGCCAGTCTGATTTTTGATCGTGTCATTATCAAGCAAGATATGCCCGTAGAGCCCTATCCTGCGTTGTCTTTGAAAGAAAGAAAAGTTCTTTTGAACTGGATGAATATGGGATTGCCTCGATGATCCGATTTGTTTTTATTTCATTTTTTCTAGTCAGCACAAGACTTAATGCTTTTCCCGAAATGGTCCGTCACGGCTATTTCAATTGCACAGCCTGCCACACGAGTCTGGTTGGTGGCAATTCCTTGAATGCCTACGGACGATCCTTATCAAAAGATGTAATGTCACAAAAAACATTTTTAGATCAAAAACCAAAAGATGGAGATGAACTTTTTTTGCAAGGAGTATTGAAAACGCCCGAGTGGCTCGATGTGGGCGGCGATATTCGATTGCTTCAAACCTTTGTTGAAAATCAGCAAAGCTCGAAGGGTCGATTTTTAATTATGCAGTTGGAACTCGATTTTGTAGCGCGAGCATACGATTGGATAGATACTTTTTTCTCAGTGGGGCGAATGGAACCCAAAAAAGAGGATCCTGCAGCAAAAGATTTTGTTTACACCCCTCGGCTGGGTATCGATTTTAGATTGAGTCCTTTAGATCAAACTGACCAGACTCATATTCGGGTAGGTCGGTTTCAGCCAGCATTTGGAATTAATTTTGCCGAACATATTTTTGTAACAAGGACTCTTTTAGATTTCGGCCCTGGTCAAGAACGGATAGCGGCGGAATTTTCGTGGGTCAGTGATCATTCGTCGGTGATTTTAACGGCCATTGTAAATCAATCTGGTGGAAACGAGAGCAAATTTGAACAAGGTGGAATTCTGCAATACACTCGGGCCGTTGGTGAAAAATCTAAAATTGGATTTAATATATACGACACCCAGAAAAAGAATAACGACGAACGCTATAGTCGCAGTATTTTGGGCGGGTTTGCCTATATTGGATTTACAAAAGAATGGTATGGCCTTTTAGAAGTGGATCGTCCTCGGGGCCTTGATGGAAAATATGGTTTGGTAGAGACATTTAAATTGGGTAAAGAAGTATACCAAGGATTACAAGTTTTTGCTACCCACGAATTTGCAAATTTAGATTCGAGTCAAGGCGATCCTAAACTTGAAATTTATGGCTTAGGAACAGAATGGTTTCCGATTCCTCATTTGGATTTCTATGCAGCCTATAGGAAAGAAAAAAATACGGCATTCAGCCCTCAGTTTCAAGATGTGATTTGGCTTATAGGGCACTATTATTTGTGAAGCAGTTACTAGTAGTTATCTTTATAATTTTTATTTTTGGATTTCGAGTTTATGCACAGGATTCAGCACATGCTCGGATGCCAGGAAATATAGATTCAGAGTCGTCTTCAAAATGGAAATGGAAAACCGATTTGCGTCTGCGGACTCAGCAGGAAACTACTACGCCGGCAGATTCGCGATTGTCAGAAAAATTACGAGCTCGAATTGATGTCAAAGTAGAGGTGGAATCTGATCTTAAAGCAGAGTTTCGACTGGCTACGACAAAGCTCAATAATAGTGGAAATCAAACCTTGGGTGATAACAAAGACCCTGGATTTACTCGTCGAGATTTTGGATTGGATCTCGCCTATGGCGAGTGGAAACCGTTGCCCTTTTTTAAAGCTGTTGTAGGACGAATCCCTCAGATTCATTATCGCCCTGGTGAGAGTCAAATTTTGTTAGACGTGGATCTCGCGCTGGAAGGTGCAGCCCTTGTCATGGAACATAGTTATGACGAGCATTTCACTTTTTTTGCCAATGGGGGATCAACCCTGCTTCGGGAAAATTATGACACGTACTATTCGGAAAAACTTACGGATAATATGATCAATTGGGGTCAGATTGGTTTGGCCTTCAAAACTCAGGACTCGGTGACTACATTTGGCGGTGGCTTTTTCAATTATACTGCCTTGAAAGATATGAAATTTTCAGATGTATCTACGGGAGGATCAGCGCGAGGTAACTCTGAAGGAAATCCTGGAATCTATAAAAATAGCTATGTGCCGAGGCAGTATTTTTTAGAATCAAAAGTAAAATGGGATGCCTATCAAATGGCAGCCTTTGCTGAACGGATAATAAATGGTGAAACGACGGATCCAAATCAAGCGTCTTGGACTGGATTTTCCCTGGCCAGAGACAAATGGAAAATGCAATTGGCCTATGCTGACATCGCGTCTGATGCGGTACCAGGAATTTTTACAGATTCTGATTTTGCTGGGAATACAACAAATGCGAGCGGCTACGTGTTCACATTGAGTTTGAAAATAAAAAAGTTTTTTACACTGGGTTTGACTCAATTTTTGAATAAAAAGAAATTTGGATTGGAAGATGCTCTGTATTCACGGACTCATTTGGATTTGGCCTTTGAATTTTCAATGTGAGTTTTTTTAAAAACGAAAATTATTGAAAAGAAGGGCTGCCTAGAATTTTATTAATTGCACTTTCATGAACTATTATTTCTCTATTAAATTCAAAATCTAGTGTCGAGATGATTTCAACATGACTATTTAGACATCTAAAAATAGATAAAATTTGGGTCCGAACGTGGTAGGGTTTTTCAGAACCAGAAATGATTGTTGCAAATACAATGGCTTTGAGGTCATTCCCCAATTTGGATATTTTTCCGTTGCAAAGAGAATCAGACATTGAAAATTGGGCTTGGTTTATCCAATACAACTTGTCTTCTCTGCTTCTAGTTTCAGAATAATGGCTGTGTTTCAAGTTCCATGACCCAATAGTCAATACATACTGAAGCATTGAATGATAGAAATGATCCTGAATCCACCCTTGCCCTTGTTCCAAGCATTCTTCAGGCATTACGGAATAGAGTGGCAATAAATCTTTAGTAGTTTGATTTGTTTGGACTAGAATTTTTGGACAGAACGCCCTGTAGGGCCTAGTATGAAAAAGCCGTTGATTGTAGAGGGCTTGCATTCCTATTTGATCAAATACAGAACGTGCACTAGCAATCGCAGGAAGTAAAAAACTCAACCGAATATCGTAGGGTAATGCGGCTGTGTAAATAAACACTAAAAAAAGAATTCCAAAAGCTCTAATTTGTTTTTTAAATATAGCTGTGGAAATAGGAAGCTTTTGTGGCTCAAAATAAATAACTCCAAGTAAAACTAGAAACAACACCTGCCAAACTGATTCGGTAGAAAAAAGTAAAAGAAATAAATGAATAGGAAGCAATAGAATTACGATGGCACGACTTGCTTTTCGAAAGGGAAGAAGGACTCCTAAAAACTCGACGTAAAGAATGCAATATGTAGAAAAAGATTCGTGAGGCCATGCTGATAATAATTTGCTTCCTGCTAGTTTAGAGAATATCGGACTATTAAGCAAAGCGTTTACAAATTCACCTGATTGCCAGGTGGGATCCAGTAGTCTTTTTAAAGATTTGAAGAAGAAATAATGAAATAATGCATATCCAACCAATGAAAAGTCGATACTGTGGCAACGAATCGGAAACGATTGAAAACGAAAGATAGACGTCTTGCCAATTGGTGGGGCCAAAGAAAAGAAAGATGTAGTTAAAAAAAAGAACGAAAAAAAGGCCAATCCTTAAGGCCCTAATAAGACTCGATTTATCCATTTTACAAAGATACTTGCTAAAAATTCTATTTGCCATTTAATTTTTGAAAGCGAACAGATTAGATAGTCTAGAGAATGGTTTCTAGGAACTATAGATCTTGCCTGCGCAGTAGAGTCAGAATATATTTTTGGAATGGCTTTCGATTGGTTGATTTGGTCAAACCCAACTGGCCACACAATGGATTGTAACCCATGATATTCAACTATGGCGAGATGAAATTCCCTGGATGTCTTTATATTTTAGCCTCGCTGTTTGGACAAGTATTGCGCTTTGTTATGTGCCTATCAGCGAAAAAAAAACCAATTATTGAAATCACAGTCAATTGAAGTAAAAGCTTGAATTCGGTCTGCTTTTTGCCCTGCTGAAATAAGTTTAGGGTTGCCTGCCAATTTCCGGCTAAGCCGCTTATTTTCAAGCTCAAATCGGCCAAACTTCACTTTAAGTCGTGAAATGTTGGACGGGGAATCGCAAAATAAATTTTGCACAATAAATTTTTATTTAGGAACGATTCTATGAATTTCGGTTTTCGATTGTGGATATTTTTTATTTGTAGCTATTTTTTGACAGGCCAGGCTGGTCCTAGTCAGTCCAAATGTACTGCTTTTTACTCACCTTCTAAATTCAGTTCGTTTCAGCCTGCCCGCACTTTGCAATTAAAGGCGGCTTCTCTATTAGATCAGTTAAAAGTAGATCAGTTAAAAGGAAAAAGTCTGTCACCAGAAGTTCTTTCTGAATTTGTCGCCTCGTTACCTGTTTACCAACTGAATTCGACATCCCGATCGTCACAGGTTAAAGCTTTGGCATCAAAGCTGTTAAACGTAGGACTGTCGAATGTTAAGGTGGCGATCATTCAAAATGACGAGTCAGGGGAAGCGGAGGTCTATCGCATTTCTGCTGCTAAAGACCTAGTTCAAAGTACTTTTATTTTGAAGCTCTTTACCGAAGCAGGTCCCAAAGGTGGGCGTCGGTTTGTTCGCGAACTGGCCGCTCAAAGTAAGTTTGGAAAACATGAAAACAGCGACAACAGCCGAGCTGCCGAAGCCTATTTTGGTGGCGTAGTAAAAAATGGAGCTGCAGAAATACCGTTTCTTGTTTTAGAAGTAGCGCAAGGAAAGTCAGTCGAAGAAATCATCTATAACAGTAGCAAGAATCAAAATCCCAATGAACTGGTTGATTCCATGGGTTATATCGGAAAACAATTAGCTCAATTTCATCAAGACCAGCTGACAGTCGATATTTCCAAAGCAGACTATAAATGGGCTTACAAAAATATAAACGACGAACATTTTATCAAGTACCGATTGTGGCTTGACGGAGACACCCAAGGAGAGAGTCAACTTCATGATTTGCAATCACGTTCGATACTATCTGAAACTGAAAGCCACTTTTTACAGTGGCGTCTAGAAACGATTCTAAATTCCTACCAAGAAAATCTTCCAACCAGCTTAGGAAGAGTCCACGGAGATCTGAAACCGGCAAATTTGTTTTTTGACCCCTCAAGCCATCAAGTCACTTTTATAGATACTGAAACTCTGGCGAAAAACTGGCAAGGATTGGCTGATCCTATTGAAGATTTGGCTCGACTTTATGCAGGAATAGCGAGGCACGGAATTCTAGGCGAAGTGCCAACAAATACTATCAAGCGGGCGCAAGAAAACTTGCTACGCGGGTATTTAATTGAACGCGGTCAAACGCTTTCGGAAGTTCAGGCGTCCTTGGATTTCTATGTAGCGAGGTACATTGGGGTATTGCTGCGTCGAAAGACAAATGAAATGTCGCCAGCGCAAGAACGTCAACTTTTGCAACAAATTCTGCCTCTAAATTCTTTATCTGAGGAAACAGTTCTCAAAATAGATCAAGTGTGGCGTCAGGAAAGATATGTGGCAGAGGAGACTATTTTACCTGATGTTGCCATTTCACTTAGAATTAAACGAACGACAGCCCAGGATTTATTTTGGGTCGTTCAGAAGAATTGGGAAACCCATTATAGCGTTTCTAAAGTAAACCAAATTCTTGAACGCGCACAAAATAAATCCACTTTAAATGATTCAGATTTGGCCGATTTAAAAGACCTACGGAAACGGATTCGTTGGTTGCGAACAGCATTTATGTCTTTGTCTGCTGAACATAGGCCCCCGGAAGAACTACACGCTTTTGTAAGGGACTTAGGTTCATTATGTGACGCCGTCGAGAATGATGTTCGTAAGCCAGTCAAGGATCTTGCGATAAAAGTTATGAGCTACACCGGAAACAAAGTGATCGAAAGATCGATTTTGCAATTTCATCCATCTTCTGAAGCTGGAATTTCGGACTACATTTTTTCGGAATTTGAAAAGATGCTAAAATCTGCGGGCCGAAAAACTCTCAAAGCCGTCGAATTTCATGATTTGCGTAAAGAAGTTTCTAGACTTCAGCAGGTAATGAGACTGTCTTATATTTCCAATCCGCGACCCGAGGTTTTAGTCGCAATGGATTATTTGGGTGTAATAAATAAAATGACTCGAAAGATCCATGATGGTTTTATTTCAAGACATTTAAAAGGAAAAGAAAATTACGATGAAGCCAGCGTCGAAATGCCAATGGCTCTGAACGAAGCGCTTGAAGCACTTTTAGGACAACTTGGTAAGGATCGGCCCAGCGATGCCTTACTAGCCGAGCACCTAGAACGGATCGATGCATTGCTAAAAAGTGCCTATGACGAATTTGATAGTTTGGAAATTTCTACATTTTTGGATCTTTCCGTCACAAAATCCGATTCAAAAAAAATGTTTGATATTGCAAAACAATATTGGCTGGGTTCGTTCAACCAAGTCGAGGCTGTAGCGACATTGAGAAAAATTGAAAATTCATTGTCTGATAGAAATAGCATTTCCCTTGAAGATTGGGCGTATTTGAAAACCTTGAGAAAGCGAGCGATGTTAATTCGGTACCTTTTTTTGGCATTGGACAATGACCATAAATCACCACCTGCGTTTGAGAAATTCATAGTCTGGATGGGAAAAATGAATGATGCTATTGCCAATGGCAGTTTCGGCAGTGCCCTGGATTTTAGAAAGAAATTGATTTTCCATTTAAAGGTAAATCAATTGGATCTTAAAAATGAAACATTTAAACCGGCCTCACTGGCATCGAATAGAAAGTTTTTAAAAAACCTAGTGTTTGAATTGAAACAAAATGTAACGAAAGAAACCCATACCGTCTTTGAATTCCATTCGATTAGAAAAAGAGTTAGACTTGTTCAGGCTGTGTTAAGATTAGCACAAGCTGTCGAACCCTCTGCCGAGATGAGTGAGATTATTAAACGAATTCATAAAATCAATGAACGAACAGGCAAGATTCATGATTCAATCGTGAGCCAGGCGTTGTTGAACGAAGCTCAAATAGGCAACGAAAATGTAGTGCTTCCCCCTGAGTTAGCATATGATATTGATAGAATTTTAGGCTTGCTTAGGTTTTGAAGCAGTCAACAAATGATTCGGTTGTAAACTTCGAAAACAAAAATGACTGGTGTCGACAGTTCCTGGTCGGCGGAGCATTTGCGCTGGCAAGCCAATCCCTGGCTTGATCAATCATTTAAACCAGCACTGTTGAAACTGGAAAATATATAGTATTAGATTTGAATTTGTCGGGTATTGCCTGCAATTTTCAGTTGAGTTTACTTCTTTGTTTCATATATCGTTAAGACGGATCCCGTACCGCCAATTGCCAGTGTCAAACCAAATAGTCCTACAGCACATAGGCCCTTGCGTCCTGAATATAACCCGGCCCCGAGCACTGGAATGTCAACTTTGACTCCATAGTATCGGCCTGAAAAATTTGCATTTGTTACTCCGGGGCACGTGATGGTAATCAAAGAAACCATACTCAGTTTTAATCCTATGCCTACGCCAGAAATGTCAAAAAACTTTCCGTCACAGGTGCCTCTCACCGAATCGTTTATAACATACATATGGTTTGCGTCGGAGTCATTGTCCAAATTTTTAACACTACAGGACATTGAGTCCGCTTTTGATTCTAGTCCTGCGAAAGAGAAAAGTAAGAAGATTATTTGTGTTATTAAGATAGTTTTCATTAGGTCTCCATAGTGTTTGTTCAAAATTGCGCCCATTCGACAAATAAGGCGCCATGTTTTAAAGTTAATATAATATCGTTTTTAGAATTCTCTTAAATTACCTTCTTCAATAGAAAGCTTAATTGCTAATTTCAGTTTTTCAAGATAGCCTTGAATCGAATCCTCTGTGAAAAAAACGGCCGAATCATACTTCATCTCAATAGCGCTGGACAATAATGTTTCTAGAGCATCGTTCTGATTGTTAACTTCATTAGTAAAAATTAAGCTTGCAGCCAAGCCAAGATAAGAAGCCACTGCTATTTTCAAATTCTTATGCTTTAGTTCCTTTGACAACAGTATGGCTTTTAAATTCAAAGTATTGTTTGCTTTACTGACAGCCTTTATGTCTTTATAAGCTTCTCGAGTTTTAACCAGACCAAGAATAGTCGTAGCGGTTGTTACGATGTCTCCTGGACCGGACATCCAGCCATAGCTTTTGATATAAGAATCAGGACCATCCGTTCGAAATGGTTTTGCGAATCCATAGGCAGCCTTACCAATAATCGTGCAGTTAGGATCACTCATCAGACGACGTGCCAGCGTTTGATTTCTAGCTGCATCTGAAAAAAAAGTGTTGTCTTGAAATCGACTTAAACTTAGACGGCCAACCTCTGTAGGAGTTCCATTCTTTAGGGTTGCTGGACAGTATTTAAAACTAAATAACTTTCCGTTTCGGTAAACAACCACCATCCCCGAAGCATCGCCGCCTTCTGAATTTGATACCACCAGTGAGTAGCTTTCTGCGGGAGCAGGAGCCGATACTTGTGTCGGTGCGGCCTCATCGGCCAACGAACTATGGCCCAGACAGAGTATTGCTAAGATTGGAAGTATTGAATGTAAGCATTTCATAAATGTTCCTAAGTAAAAAAGATTAAGATAAAACAGTTTAGTACGTTAATTAATAAATCGTCAAAACAGAGCCGGTTCCACCAAGCGCTGCCGACCAACCAAATAATCCTATGGCACAAAATCCTTTTCGACCAGAATAGAGCCCAGCACCAAGAATTGGAATGTCAATTTTAATTCCATAGTATCGTCCAGTAAAATTTCCGGCAGATACAGTCGGGCAACTAATCGTCAGATAGGCATCACCGCTCACCTTCAGACCTAAACCGATTCCGGTAATATCAATTCGCTTTCCTCCGCAAGTTCCCGTTAACGTATCGATCACTACAGTAGTGTGATTTTTATCGCGTCCACTTGCGAAAGTATCAAGTAAACAGGTAACTGAGTCTGCTTTTACTTGCATAGCTGACAAAGCAACAAGCAATACTATAAATTGGGTAGCTAAAATACTTTTCATACGTTCTCCGAATTTTAAGATTCCTCTCCTTCTGTTAGCAAAAAAAGGTCCAAGATTTAATTTTTTACAAAAGGGTATTTTTTATTTGAAAAGACAACCAGGTCTTAACAAATCGACACAGGCGCTTCTTTTTTTTGTCACTGAATTCAAATTTGACAATCAATCGTGAGCGCGAATAGTCATTGGTTTGCTTAATAATGTCACAACAAATGACGAAGCACTAAAAAAATCGAGTAAAAAATCGATAAGGCCAGAGAAGGCGGCAAAAATTTTTATTTGATAATTTCAGATTTTGACTACGGCTTTTGATAAAATGATTTACAACTATTTTGTTCTGAATGATGCCCCGAGATTAAATCCAGCTCATAACGTGAACCAGCAGAGAACGAATCGCTTTTATAAAGTTTTCCTCTGAGCCGCGTGACCTCTGTCTGAAGTATTCCCAAAGTGGTTCTTGTGCTTAAATTTTGTTGACGATATCTATGGGCTAAATCGCGACAAAATTCTTTCGCTTTTCGAAGTAAAATTTCGACACCCCAGTCGCCTTGAACTGATTTGTGGCCAGACTTTAATTTGAACTCTAAAAGTTTCGCCATTACGTCCGTACTTGGGGGAAACGCATAGCTAATTCCGTTTTCAACGGTCATAAAACGATCAATAAATGGCCTTGGCATACCTTTTTGAACCATATGTTCAATCAGAGTTGGAATACTGTGAGAGTCAAAGAATCGACGGGCAAGCTCGACTTCGCTTACTACCTAGTTCATAATATAGGACACACTATCTGCCAGAAAAAATGAGCGCACAAGATATGGATCCGCCTGAACTGCTTTCAGGTCCGACTCA
>JAYTTH010000341.1:0-5101 GCA_043745515.1 Pseudobdellovibrionaceae bacterium
GACAAGACTAAGTGCCTGATCAACACGTTTAATTATTTCAGCTTCATCCAAAGTAAAATGTTTTCGCAGCCCGAACGCAATGTTTTCAAACACGGAAAGCGAGTCAAACAATGCTGGATGCTGAAATACCATTCCACATTTTTTTCGAATAGGCAGAAACTGCTGTTCGGTATATTTTGAAACATTTTCTCCGTCGATCCAAATCTCGCCAGAATCAGGCCTCATAAGCCCAACCGTGTTTTTTAAAAGCACTGATTTGCCTGTACCAGACGTCCCCAAAATAAAAACGATTTCACCTGCTTTGATATGCAGATCAATTCCTTTTAATACGGTCCGAGTTCCAAATGATTTGATCAATTTCTTATATTTAATCATCTACTGGTATAAGGATAAAAAAATATGTGCCTTGCTACAAAGTATTGTAGGTTTCAAAAGAAAATACGCACCTTTGTCCTTGGCGGTTGGTCCTGGCATATACCTTGGCCGATGTCCATATTTTGCCGTTTCTATTTCATAATATTCAATTTGAACCGATATATAGTTAAACTATGACTATGAAAATATTATTTACAATTTTATTGGTGGCTCTGTTTTCCCTAAACTTATGGTCTGAAACAAAACCGGCGGTTACCTCAGGCAAGGCTCTTTTGAGTTATGCTTTGCCATCCAAGCTGGATTGGAAGCAATTTTCATCAGAGGAAATGGTGAAAGATATGCAGATGTTTACACTCGGTGAAAACAAAGACATACGTTTAATGTCCCAACAAATTGGAAATCAAAATCTTTGGGAAAAATTTAATACTCTTGATAAAGAAACCATTTTTAAAGAACTTGTGGACGGAAAAACCATGATTCATAAACTTATGGGGTATAAAGATTGGAAGGCTGAAAAATCGATGACAAAAAAATCTTCGAAAGAAATTATTTTTGAAATCTCTGGCAGTTTTAATGACTCAAATGAGAAAAATTATTTCGAAGAGAAATATTATATGACACCTTATGGATTCATTCTTATTTCATTGGATTGGAGTGAAAAATCAGATTCTACTTTAGCAAAAAAGGCGAAGGAAGAGTTTAAAAACATCACTTTCAAATCGGAGTTAAAATGACCTTAAAATCAAGAATTCTTCTTTTTTTTATAGTATTGGGGACATCCGGTTTTGCTTTAGGTCGAGAAGGATACGACAGGAAATCCTGCGATAAAAAAATTGGAATCGATAACTATATTCACGCAGGATCTCTGGATGACGAATCTGCTGGTGGAAAAACCTACAATTTTGTCAAAATAATTTCTAATTTGGAAAACGAAGCTTTAGGTAGTGAAACGCCTCGCGCTGACCACTTTCAATGTCTAGATAATCTTTTTGAAAAAGCGAAATCCGATGCTTCAGAATATTGGGGCGGCCGTCTGATTGGAACTCCATGTGTTGTGTCCGGCTCCAATCCAATACCTGCTGTAAAACCCGAATCTTGTGATCAAGATCTCTGGGACAAATATCAAGAGAATATGAATTACATAGAAAAGATGTCAGTCCGAAAGGCGCAACTTGAAAGCAAATGCAAATTGGGACAAGGCAAATGTGATTCCAATGCTGGCATACGCGGAATTCAAGACATGGCGGGACCGATGGCGGCTGCGAAGATGGATTCGTGTTGCGACACTAATGATGGCCCCGCGTTTCGGGTACTCCGTACGACTTACACAATTGAATTTAGTAAATTTTCGGACGCAGATCTTCAGAAAGAATGTTACAAACGTACCCGCCCAAACCAAGAAAACTCTTGGCATAGCTGGAGTGCAATGGGTGGTTGTTTTACAAACATCATAAAAGGGTTTTTTGAATCTATGAATAAGCTTCTTAAAAGTGTGGCTAGCTTGTTTGACCTCGGTTTAATGGCTGATTTGGCCCGAGTGTTAGGCAAGGCGCTTGTATCCGCGGAGGGGCGTACCGATTTATATAACAAAATTGGCGTCTTTCTTGAGGAAATTGGAAAGCAAGTATTTTCCCAAGCTTATGCTTCGACGTCTTGCTTTACCGGCGCATATGGCACTCAGCAATGGTGCCGTCTTATTTCAGGATTGGTTACTGATTATATTGCCGGTGGAAAAATGCTCGGCCTGATCACAAAGTTCATTAAATATGCTGGCAAGCCAATCGCATTAGTGGCCAAAGGCGCTGCTGAATTTGTAAATGAAACGCCAGCTTTCAAAGCAATGAAAAATCAGATGGCAAAAGTATCAGAGGGCGCAAAAAATATTAAAATCAAAGCCCAAGTTGGCAGCAATGTGTTGAAGTCGACCGCCAAAGAAGCGGCCGCCCAGATGGTTGCGAAAATGAAACCCTATACTTCGATTCGAAAAATGGTTTCCGACAAAATTAAAGTCTTACAGAAACAAGCCGAAGCCGCAGGAAAAGTGGAATCTAAAACTGTCGCATCGACAAGTCCTAACGCTCAAGCTGTGGTTGAATTAAAAGCGCCGCCGTCAGCTCCGCCAGCGACAACGGCAGTTTCTTTATCCCCAGCTCCCGGCAGTTTAGCTACCAATGCGATCAGTGAAGTTGGTATTACTTCGGGCGGTTCAATCGTTCCAAGAAAACTAAGTCCAAAACTTCTGGAAACTGAATCCGCTGTGAAAAAAATGATGTCTAAATACAAAGAGGGCGTTACCCCGTCAGAAGATGCTTTTGGAAAGCTGGATATTGCTAAAAAAGCAAGACGAGCTACCAACGTAGAAAAAATGGCGGCCATAGATAGGGATGCTGAAATTGCAAGAAAAAATGTTCGGACGTTAAGGGACGCTGGTAGATTTACCGAATCCCAAGCTAGCAGAGCCATAGAAGCCATTGATAAAATGCAGGCAAGTCTCGCGAATAAACTCGGAGTTCCGAAACAAGCGGGAACAATTGTAAGAACAGCCGAAATCGAGCCGCCAAAAATTGCTGAAAGTCCAGAGCTGCGACCCTCTCAAAATAGTCAGCCACGGGCCCAAGCAGAAATCCCGTCAGAAAAACCTCCTGAGCTCATTGGTGATACTGCGCCCGGTCCGCACACGAAAGAGCCTGCTGTCGCGAATTCTGGGGCTAAACCAGTTGGGGAATCTCCGGCGCCAACGGCGTCACAAATCAAATTCCCGTCTGTTGATTTAGAAACTGTATTAAATCCAGCAAAGGCTCTTACAAAAACAACAGAAAGTGCATGGAACCGACTTTCTAATTTCACTCAAAAAGCATATGCGGAGGCTGAAAAATCCGCACCAAATATGAGATCGTCAGTATTTGGTGACAAAGGCCCCTGGTCGATTACACGCGATGCTATACGTAGACATGCTGATGTTGAAACTTTATATCGGAATGGATTAATCGATGCTGAGCGAGCAGGGACCTTTCACAACATTATTGAAGTCACAGAAAAAAACGCTCGGGATGCTGCCACTGCCTATAGCCAAAACTATTTAAATCCTTCCCGCACTGCTGCGATGGCCTCCAAACTATTCACTGTCGCTAAACCTGCAGTCGTAGCCTCAACTGGAATTGGCTTCACTCAGTACAATTCAGCAATTAATTACAAAAAGCTGTCTGATCCACGATTTGATTCGGACACTGTCGACAAAGCTTTTAAAGAAACTGATGCTTTGAGTGCTGATCCGGCGGCGGTATCTAAAAAATTTGAAGGACTAAAAACTCAAGATCAAATTTTAGCGGCCGCTGACGAACTACGGGTCAGGGCAAAAACGGTCGAAAGCTATTTAAAAAGCTTTGGTAGCCCTGAGGATAAACAAAACATTGCCGACTTGCTTGTACAAATCAAAAATGAACGAGACAAAGCATTGGCTAAATTAGAAGGCCTAGAATACGCAGACCCAGAAGTGAGCGCCACTCCAGCAGGAATTCCTCGCAATTCAAAAGGTGCTCCAGCGAAAATCAAAAGCGCCCAACCTAAGACAAAAGTGAAAGCGGCTCCTCCAGCGCCAGAAGCCGCTGTTCCTCCGGCCCGCGCAGAAGGCGCTGCCCAAGCTGCAGATCCTGCGGGTCCTCCTGATGAAACACCAATTGGTGGCAGCAGAAGATAGCGCCTATTTCGAAAGGGAACTAATCGTTCCCTTTGTTATAATTCTTGAGACCGGGCCGCCGTCAACGGGCCCTCGATTTCACCCTTAATAAACTGCTGAACTGCTGGATGAGCGTGCTTTTTGGTTTCTTCTACAGATCCAGTTAAAATTAAATTTGAATTATAAACCATTCCGATTTTATCGGCGATTTGAAATGTTCGATTCATATCGTTTGAAATTACAACAATTGTTGAATTATTTTTCTTTTTTAAATCACTAATTAAATCTATAATTTTTCGCGACGTTATTGGGTCCAAACCCGCAGTGGGGTCATCATAAAGTACGATTTTGGGATCCAACGCTAACGCTCGGGCAATGCCGAGCCGCTTTTGCATCCCGCCACTGATTTCATCTGGGTACAGATTTCTAGCATGGCTTATACCCACTGCTTCTAAATAATGTTCGCCGATTTCCATGATTTCTTGATCTGATTTTTTAGTGTTTTCACGAAGTGCAAATTCAATATTTTCTAAACACGACAAAGAATCGAAAAGGGCGTTTTTCTGAAATAACATTCCCATTTTTTTTAGAAGCACAAGTTTTTCTGCCTCTGAGCGTTCACCCCAGGTTTTGCTTTCAATAAACACGTCGCCCGAGGTCGGTTCTATCAGCCCGGCGATAAGTTTCAGAATTAAGGTTTTGCCCTGCCCGCTGGGTCCCACCAACCCAAAGCTTTCTCCAGGATCAATAGCTAGTGCCACATTTTTTAACACGTCCATCTCATCAAAACGAACAGATAGATTACGTAGTTCAATCAATGGATTCACAATGACTCGCCTCAATCTGACTTGTAAGAATTCTGATTATCAGATTAGATATATTACCGATTCCATTTAGACAAATGTCAAACACGATTTTGACCCAACTAGGAGTGAAAAGCGAATGAATATTCACGAATATCAAGCGAAAGAAATCTTACGAAAATTTAATGTAGCTACGCTCAAAGGTAAAGTGGCAGTCACTGTCGATGAAGCCGTAATGGCGGCCAAA
>JAYTTH010000342.1:0-5093 GCA_043745515.1 Pseudobdellovibrionaceae bacterium
GAAATCATCAACAATGGGTTGGCCGTGCCTTCAGCAGGGATAACCCCAAAAATATCGTATCCTCGATCCGAGGCATCACACGCAGTAGGAGTTAAAGCATTCGCGTCACATGAACTGGTACCCAGCTCCCACAATTTCTTGGTAGGCACGCCAGCCGGGTTTCCAAGTATTACTTGCCAGCGATCTTTATTTACACCAGTTCGATTTAATTTTGAAAAAACATTTCGGCCGGCGCGAGAATAGACATTTCCAATGGTATCCGCATAGATTCCACCACCAAAATTTAAAAACGAATCCGTAGCGAGCTCGTTTGAAATCAAACTGCCGTTATAGGTTGGATAATTTGTTTTTAAAACATTTCCAGCAATACGACGCATTTTAAATTTCAATGAATCACTCGGATCTATAGAAAATTCCCGCACGACCGCTTCGGCTGTATCATGAACCATTATTTTTTTATCAAAGCTATGTAAGCTCACATTTCGAATGGAATTAAATCGCGCTGCTAGTGAATCGCCAAGAAGTGGTTCATTTGAATCGTAATCTCCTTGAGATTTAGAATACCCAAAGAGCGTGGCTACAATTGAGTCTTTATAGTTAGAACTCTTTTTAACTAAAACACGAATTCGTTCTCGATCAAAAAAGTAAACGTTATCGTTAGCATCAATAAATGCGTCGGCTATGTCTACTGGACACTCCAAAGCACGCGAACCTTCTTCACATTGCCCAACGCCCCCTGTGCCAAGAATTCGTTCAAATTTATTTGTCGATGAAAAATATTTATAGAGTCCCATATACCCGCTGGTTCTGTTTACAGCATATAACTCACCTTTTCTGGACGTAATGAGTAAACTGCCATCCGGCCAATATTCAGGTACAAATTGAATACCGGGACCAATTGCATTTCCAGTTTTTGGTGAATAGTTAGTCGAAAAATAAGACGACGCGCAAACATTACTTATGAGATCACAACCTCGAGTAAAAATGTTTAAAAGTTTATTAGTCTGATAGTTAAAGGTTATTTGTGCATTAGACCTAATAATCTCAGTTTCAAAAGTCTGGTTCAAATTGAGAGTTCCCAATCCCTTTGAGGTGTCCCCTGCGGTTTTAAGTACCAACGACCCCGCTCCCTTAAATGGAATAATTCGAATTTCCGCTTTTTTTGCTGGGGTCGCAGCCGAATAATAGGCATACCAACCTGGGCCCGCTGCTCGATTCACTTCTTTGATATAATTACCTCGACCCATATTTATTTCTCGAGAATGAAACCCTTCGAAAAAAATGTCCCCGTTTGGCAATGGAGTTATTGTAGGGCGCCTGCCGTAATTGCAATTGATTTCAGAAAAATCCAACTTAAGATTTTTGAACTCATTCTCATAGAAAATATTTTCTTTCTTAATTGCATAGCCAGGGGTAGGTAAGTTGTCATAGTTTTGCTTGTCTATGTTATTTAATAATAGGCCGCCACTCGAGTTGACTTTGTAAAATGCGGCCTCTGTCATAAAATTTGTATCATAGTACAGAGCTGGATTTGATTTATAGCTTGGATAAGGGCCATAGGCCGGTATCCCCAAAAGATCAGCATTATCAGATCGTATACAACCTTGAATCGGGAAAAAATTCATCGTTGTACCGCCTCCCACAATAGTGCTGATTGTACCATCCGTTTCAATTCGGCGAATTCGGTCACTTTCAATCAATAATAGCCTGTCTTGATAATCGATATTGAAAGAGTAAATTCCAAATGTCCATGCACTAGAAACCGGAGCGCCATCTATAAAAATCTTTTTTGATGCCGTTACTTTTTTTAAGTAAACAGAAACTGTCCCGGTGTCGGGATCGATCAATAAGAGCCCGCGTTTAGAGTCATTAACATAAGCACGACTTTTTGAATCGATGACGAGTGAAGCTCCTTTGTAACCGGCAGTACTAGCCGACCCACCAATACCGGCGTCCATATTCCCAGCAATCAATCTAAATTTCGCTGCGTTCAACGGCGGAGAAACCGTAGAAGACACCAATCCCAAAAACGAGGTCACTTTAAGTCGAACTTGAAAATCTTGAGTCGCCGAATAAGGAATCTGTATACAAAAATCATAGCCTGCTTTTGGACTGCACGAGGTAAACGCAATAGATCCTGAATACGTTATCCCACCATCTAGTGAAACAGCAACTTCACGAGCAACAGGAACATCGTCAGTTTTGTATTGGATGAAAACATTGGCCCCACCAGAGGTAAAATCCTGCTCCGCAACCGTTGGTGGCTCGCTAGGATTGGACGTGTTTGCAAAGAGTGCTTTTTGAAACTGGATCGCTCGGGCTGGATTATACGTGTATTCTTTTTTATCCACCCCATCTTCGCCTAATCCTGATCGCAACACCGAAATATTGCCCGCTTGATCCTTAGCCCACACTCGAAAAACATAATCCCCGGGCAAGAATCCAATTACATAAGGGATATTTACTAAATTTATATCTTTGGCTGCGACCATTTTATACTCACTGACTTTTTTCCAGCAGGCATCATTTTCATCAGGGATCACAGACTCTTGAGAATTTTTACTTACATTCTTTGCACAAATAAATTGTATCGGGGACGTCGTGTCTGAAAAACCAATATCATATTTGAAATAGCTTTTTTTGATAGCCTGGCCACCATTTACCACCAAAGAAAATTCTTTTATGACCGGCGGTTCATTGTCCAATGTAAACGCGCTTTCACTTTGCGTCGATTTTTCATCTCCAGAAGCATTTTGAATCGTGACTCTTAATAAAAATTTGGATCCCCCATTTATTTCAGGTACACGCCAATTATAGCTAACCGGTGCACCACTGAGGGCCGGAATTCGAATGGCCCCAGGGATTGATTTCCACGTGCTTCCTAGATCATCTGAATAGTCAATTCGACTCGAGAAAAGCCCATAATCAGTTCCAGAAATAGGTTTCAAAATCCAGCGAATTTCTTGATCACTTCCTGAACGCACGAATTCTCCGCCCTTGAAATTTAACAAGCTCAACCCGGGCGGAGCCAAATCTTCTTCATCTGGCAGAATTGTGTCACCAAAATAATCATCTCCAAGCAAACCAGAAGACGCTAATTGTGGGTCTGTAACAGACGATGAACAGCGAACCAAGCCCAGAGCTAACACAGTCATTAAAAGAAAAATATTAAATAGGCGATTCATTTAAAACCCCCTACCAATGCATCGTGCAGCCAATTTTAAGGTACGATTTTTGTAGGACTTTAATCCATTTCCTGATTGAAATGTCCAGGCTTTGGATCGATCCAGTGAATAAACAGTGGCAGTCCACTCTTCATTTGTGTTAGCCCCTGTCATGTCTGACAACACAAATCTCATTCCGTCATAGTTGGCAATTCTGTAATCGTAAATCGTAGGCAAACGCCAAAATATCTTTTGTGTTGAAGTGGAATGAAGTCCTGCTTTCCCCGCTGCTCTGCCACTGGGGACTGTTCCGTGAGTAAATTGCGGAATATCAACGTAGGAATCGCTAAATCCGATTTCTTCATAACAAGCACTTACAATACTTTGGGTAGTAACTTGTTCTTGATTTGTTTGCTGATTGCAAATATTGGACGGATCGTTTTCTGCCAAGTCAGGAAGTTTTAAATTATTATTGCTACCAGAAGCCCGACACCAGTTAATATTTGCAGATACCCGCGAACTCCAAAATAGTTTTGTGTTTTCATCACGCCAAACTTCAACTATGCCGACTCCGCTTGTGGCATTGACTCGTGAAATCAATTTCCAGACGCCATAGCCTGAATTTCCCATGCTGCCGTTTGCATTCCAAGTCGAAGTATTTCTAGAGTTAGCCGCAACACTAGCAAATGCCAAAGCCGTGTTAATTTTTGAAATGCAATCGTTTATTCGAACATCCACTGCGCCGGTCAAACCACATTCGACTGCTCCCCACTGAGCGCGATCCACAAAAAAAGCACTGCTTTCACCTTCATGGTCGGTGGCGACAACAGGTACCAATCTATGCGCTACATTTGCAACGCAACCTGACGCTTTAGTCCACTTCATCGACAATCCACAATACGATTCGTCTTTATAAGTCCCTTTGGCAACGCCGTTGTCTTTTGGCGCGCCCGTTCCCCAGTCCGTTGGATTGCCATCGAAGGTTCCTACAACACCGAAAATATTTAGACCCGTTCGAATATTGGCAGCCAAAAGATTTGACCCTATTCCACTGCTTTTGTTAGCAGAGGCAAACCAGCAATTTGAAGTCGTAGAAACGGCATCGCAAGCAACTCCACGACCACCATAAACTTCCGTATACGGAAAATTGCCCGGCGGAACATCACAGGCTACTATATTCGACGAATTGATGGTGCACGCATTGGTTACTTTATAATATGTATTATCGCCCGGGACATAACACGAAGTTACATTGGCCGTTCCGCTTGGACTAAAACTGCATTGAAGACTTTTACCATTATAGGCAGAGCTATAGAAATACGATTCCGCAACTCCAGAAACACTTTTTGGAGCCAGGCAATCCTGCGATACCAATCCATCTGTGCCGACACTCAATTTACACACGGGCAATACAGATGCACTTGCTAAATAAGTACCACCACCCACTTTTAACCAGCATTTATTTGGATTCACTGTCGTAGTTGCGCTCGGTAAAGCGCACGTTGTAGTTCGCGCTCCATAAATATTTGGGGGCGTATAAAAATAATTAGGGGCCGTCATTTTACATTGAGTGACCAAAGCAACCGGGGAGGCTTCAGTTCCATAGACACATTCTGACAGCCCTGGTCCGCTTACTAATGGCAGGCCAGTCACGCCAAAAAGGGACAATGAAATATCAAAATTTGCGCGTGAATAAAGTCTTGGATCTAAAGTTGCCGACTTACTTTCATACCAACCAGCCGGTAAAGTCTGGTCGAGTTTATTTTCAGAAAAAAGAAGATCGCTGCCGACAACCCCTCGGCCGCCAAACTCAGAATCATAAACATATTGCGATGATTTTGATGTCGAACAAACGGCCAAAGTCGACCCTGAATCTGGGCAGGTCGAATAAGACTCGCTTGATGTTGCATAAGTCACGAGACGATTCAT
>JAYTTH010000343.1:0-5091 GCA_043745515.1 Pseudobdellovibrionaceae bacterium
CCAATGACAAACCTGAAAATAATAAACTTAACTGTCCTAATTTACTCATAATTACCTCCAGCGATGCGATTCAACCACGCGTTCATTTAAAAATATAAATAAACAGATTGAACTTAAAAAATAGATTATTGAATTTGTTCTAATCGTGCCTTCAATTAAACCTGATATATGAAAGCTCAAAGAAATATGCTCCAGTACATCCCGGGCCCACTGAGAATCTGCAAATTCTACCCCTTGTGATATGAACCAAACTGAAATATTTAAAATAGCCGCTGTGACGTAGGCAATCAAAATACTTTCCGAAAGACTCGAACAAAACAGATTCATAGCCGCGTACACCGCCGCAATTAAATAGATTCCAAAAAAAGCAATTATCAGCGGCGCCCAGTTGATTTTCGCAAACAATGCCGTTCCCAGCGGATAGGCAAATGCAATCAAGAACACTACAAACAGAGCCATTAAAGCGCCCAAGTATTTTCCTAATACAATTTCGTACGATTTTAAAGGGGAGGTCAAAAGTAAATCAAAGGTTCGTAGTTTTTTTTCTTCTGAAAACAATCTCATCGTGATTGCCGGAACGATAAAAATAAGCAGCAAATTCAAAATCTGTAAGTGATTCAGAAATACCGTGTAGTGAATATTTAGCTGTGCGGCCATGCTTGGCTGCATCATCGCCATGCTTCCCATTTGAAAAAACTTCTGCAATTGAATTGTAAAAAGAGCGCTTAATATAAGCGTCAGCAAAGTCATCATTATATAAAACGTAGGGTTTTTCACAAAGCCCTTGAATTCTTTGTTTGCGATTGTCAGTATACTCGACATTTATCCTCCCTTTTCCACACCATAAGTCAGTTTCAAAAATACATCTTCTAAATCAATTTTCGATGGCGTTAGTTCTATTAGGCCCAGTCCTTTGCTTACAATTTTAGACGAAACTTTTTCAATTGTTTCATCGTCGCCTTTAAAGTCAATTCGCCATTCGCGCTTTGATGAACCTTCATCGACGGCAATAACTTCGTCAATATCAGCAATGACTGACTTTAAATCGGATATTTCTTTCCTAAGCCTGACAAACAATCGCCCTTGGCCTTTTTCTAATTTTGATAAATTATCGATAGTGTCTTGGGCAACAATTTTACCTTTGCTAATGATCACTACCTTTTCACAGACAGCCTGAACTTCTGGTAAAATATGAGTCGACAAAATAATTGTATGCTGACCCTTAAGTTCACGGATAAGATCGCGAATTTCAGCCATCTGTTTTGGATCGAGGCCTACCGTAGGCTCATCCAAAATTAAAACTTCAGGGTCGGAAACTATCGCTTGCGCAATACCGACACGCTGCCGAAATCCTTTAGATAAATGATGAATTAATCTGTTTTTGACAGAACCTAAATTCGTTTTTTCAATCGCCCGATCGACAAGCATTTTTACTTTTTCTTTTGGCACCTTTTTTAGCCGAGCCACATAGGCTAAATATTCAGTGACGTACAAATCTGAATACACAGGCGGGGTTTCGGGCAAATAACCTATTCGCTTTTTTACCTCGATGTGATTTTCAAAAACATCAAAGCCAGCAATTGCCGCTGAGCCGCTGGTCGGGGCCATAAATCCAGTTATAATTTTCATCGTCGTTGATTTACCAGCGCCATTGGGCCCCAGAAATCCTACGACTTCACCTTTTTTTATTGAAAACGAAACATTATCGATCGCCTTCAACAGACCATATTCTTTTGTTAGATTTTGTACTTCGATCATTTACGACACCTCTTTACGAATCTTTTATACGAATCTTATTTCCAAATGTTTAGACCTTTTGAAAAGTCTCCAAAAAAAGTGTCGTCATTGGGGGGGTGACTGTCAAGTCATCTCACGCTTGTTTTTATTTCATTGATATGCGCAGCGTTTTGCCATTTGTAAAGGTGACCCGGCCAAGTCTATCCCCTTTCAAGAGTTTCACAAATCGGGTCTCAGCAACAATGACTTCGATATGAGACGGTGATTTCTCATTTTTGTTTTTAAAACATTCATTGGCAAACCAAGTCGCCATTTTTATCATTTCACTATGTCCTACGATGACTCCTTTGTTTCGGCGCGTGATTGCATAGGCGCTTGGGTAGTCTTTCAGGTGAAACCAAAACTCCCATGGCTGCGAACTTTTTAACAATTGGACATTGTCCTTAGCGTTTTTGCCCATATAAAGACTGATCGTTTTATCGATTTCCAGTTTTCGGGTGTCTACGCTGACAGATCCAGAAATAGAATTGTTATGTTTCGCGACCGGGGCCCGAGGTTCGGTCGCCATGGACAGTTTCACGATTTCAGCTTGCAGAGTGCTTATCCGCGCCTTCATCCCTTCTTTTTTGGCGGTCAATAGTTTAGCCTTTTTAAAGAGTTGCTCGCGATTCCAGTCCGTTGACTCACGTTCTTTTATCCATTTGCGATCCTCGGCAGCCAAGTCTGAGATCGGTTGATACTTTAATTGCTCGCCCATTGCATACATTCGCTGAGCTAGTATTTCATTTTCCTGACCTTGCAGAATAATTTTTTCTATTGCCTGAGTTTTTTTAAGTATTAATTTCCGGTTGCCAGACTCAGGCTCTTTAGACGCTTCGCTGCTGGCTGGAGTAATTTTTTTTTCGTGGTACCATTCATCGCGAATTTGGTCCAAAGATCTAAATTCAGAAACATCCGTCCTTGAATCACTGCCCAAATCTGGCAGCGGCCTGGGCTTTTGCCAATGAATTTGCTTTTCGTCGGCAAACAGCCCTACATTTTGAAATCCTGGCACCATAACAATATCAACTTTGCCTTTGTCGCGGGAATCCTTTTCAAAATAAATTTCAAATCGTCTTCCCCACTCGCCTTTGTACTGAACGTCCAAGACTGTGCGACGTAAAAAGTGTTTCTTTAAAAATAAATCCATCGGGACTTTTCGCATATTAGGCGTTAATTTAAAGACTTCGGGTTCAAAAAAAAATACTGGCGGTGTTTTCAGGGAAAGCCTTAATGCAAAAGGCTTTCCAGAGTAAAAAAGCAACACAATTTCCTTGTCATTAATTGAAAAATCTTGCAACTGACTGCCCAGCAAACGCGTTTGCAAGCGATCGACTCCGGCTTGAAATTCTAAAAAATTCATGCTTTTCACAACTAGTCCTTTTATTGGGCAGACACGTGGCCCGCACGAGCGCCTTCGTTCAAAATGATACAACTTTTAGGAAAACTAGTAAACTTTTGTATCCAATTTTCTTTGAATCTGTTTCGGTTTTTTACAAGCCCATTTTGTTTTAAAGATTACATTTTGAATTCCGAAACTCTTAGTATGAACGATAAACAAGTACTTATTGAACTGATCATTACTTACCTTAGAGACTCTTCTAATCTAAATGAGACAACAGCCCAGTTTGTAAAACGCGTTCGCGATCAATTTGTTAAATACCTATTGTTGTCCAATACCATACCAGCACCAGTCTTTAGAGAAGTTTTAACAGACCTAGAGGAAGAGATCGTCGATATCTTCCGTAAAAAGACTTACGGCTATCATTCTTTGAAAGAATTTAGAATCTCTCGCATATTGAAAAACTAAGCTTCAATGAATTCCCAGACTTAGATCTAGATGCCGCCAGCAGGGGTTTCAGACTGCGGAAAATGACAAATAAATGCAGTTCCCTTTCCAACATCACTAAATACTTCTACGCGGCCACCGTGAGCCATTACTATATGTTTAACGATAGCTAAGCCCAATCCAGTGCCGCCACGATCCCGAGAACGGCCTCTGTCGATGCGATAGAACCTTTCAAATAAGCGATCATGATGTTCCTTAGGAATCCCAGGCCCGTCGTCTTTAACTTTCAAGGCAACGGCGCCGTCATCATCCAGGTCCCAGGAAATATGAATTTCTTTATTTTCAGGAATGTATTTAATGGCATTGGTGACAAGGTTTCTGATGACCTGATCTATTTTTTCAACGTCAGCTCGGAATTCACCTACATTGGCGTTGATAAATATTTTTTGATTTTTAGCTTGGGCCAAAATCATTAAATCACTTACTACCAGATGACTTAACTGCATAGCATTGATCACAGTGGTGTGAACTTGTGAATGAGATTCCAAAGTCGAAATCGTCAATAGATCATTTACTAAATCAATCAAACGATCCACGTTTCTGGAAATAATTTGCAAAAAATTGCCCGCTTGGGCGGTGTTGCCTGAATTAAAGTCCTCTTTGAGAGTTTCGATATAACCTTTTATTGAAGTCAACGGAGTACGCAGTTCATGGGATGCATTACCAACAAAATCTATTCTGATTTGTTCTGTTTTTTTAATATCTGAAATATCATGAAAGATCCCAATCATTCCGTAAATTTCGCTTGTTTTCCCTTTTCGTAACGGGCTTAAGGACAATAGAAAATACCGAGGACCTTTATCAATTTTAGTTTCCATCTGCATTTCAAGCTTGATGAGCTCGCCATCCGCCATAACTCGGCGAAACGATTCATAGATAACAGGATCTCGAAAAACATCAGTTAAAAAAATATGGGGTTGATGAATTTGGCCGGAATCCAAAAAAAGCGTTGCAAAACGAGAATTGAAAAAAGTGATCTTTTCATCGGTTGAAATACTGACCAAGCTTTCTTGGACTGAGGTCATAAAAGCTTGGGTTTCTTCGCGCTCACGATAAAGTTGTTCTTTGCGTTTTTTTAATTTCTTTTGGATTTTATTGAGGCCTTTTTCAAGAATGGAAAATTCCCCAATCTCTTCTTCGGTCAAGTCATCTGACGAAAGATGCCACTGTTTCATCATTTTTTTATGAGACAAGCGAAGTATTTTTAAGTAAATCCTGTGGATTGGCTGAGTGAAAAAAAACGAAGTGGTCAATGAAACAAAAACAGAGCCTACGAAATACAGCCACACCCAACGAAACGAATTCAATTGTGCAGAAAAAAGTCCGAAAAATAAAATATTAAACGTCAAACATTGAATAATAAAAAATTGCAGAAATACGCGCCACGGAAAATAGAGAAAAGTAAAACTAATTAGGCTCCGTTTTAACTCGGTAACCCACGCCTCTAATTGTTTCAATGCGATCTC
>JAYTTH010000344.1:0-5070 GCA_043745515.1 Pseudobdellovibrionaceae bacterium
TCATAACAATGATGACAGCGTCTAAAATGTATTCTCACGTTCATAGATTCCTCACTTTATGAGGAGTCTGTCGCACACACACCTCAATCTTAGTCTAGTAAAGTGCAAAGGGGAATCCAGCTTCTCATTAAAGTGCGACAACTGGTTGGAATTTTTTCAGGGCTTAGATGCTGAATTAACTGGTGATTTTCAAATCAATATCAGATTGATAATTTAGTTTTTGTGGTGGCGACAGAAATCAAGCGTCACGCGTCGCGTTAAGTTTACTGACTAGGCCTTTTAGGCTGCTGTTAATGAGATCTGAAAAAGACTGTGGTTCTAGAGACGCTCCACCTACTAAAAATCCGCTTACAAAAGGTAGCCTGATTAGCTCTGTTGCATTATTTGCCTTAACAGAACCGCCGTATAAAATCGGTGTATTAGGAAATCCTAAAGCTACCAATGTTTTTTGAACAAACGCGTGAGTTTCCTCTACCTGTTCTGGCGTTGCTACTTTTCCGGTGCCGATGGCCCATACCGGTTCATAAGCAATGACTAAAGATTTAGCTTTTGAAGCTTCGATGCCTTTTAGGCCATCAGTTAACTGGGCCAACAAAATCGATTCTGTTTGGCCTTTTTCGCGTTCGTTTAAGGTTTCGCCAATGCAATACATCGGCGATAAGTCTGATCCTAACACGTGCTGAATTTTTTTATTTAAAAACTGATTTGTCTCGCTAAAATACTGCCGACGTTCTGAGTGCCCTACCAATATCGCTCGACCGTTTAGCTCTTTTACAACTTTAGCTGAATTTTCGCCCGTAAAAGCCCCTTGAGATTCAAAATAAACATTTTGAACGCCAAAATCAATTCCCGAGCCTTTTAAACTTTGGCTGGTTGCTTCGATTGAAATTGCGGATGGAAAAAAAACTAAATCCATCGAATTGCCCAAGCTTGCTGCCACCGCGGAGTTTTTTTTCGTTAATTCTAGAAACGAATGAAAAAACTGCCGCGTTTCAGCAGGGGATTTATTTAATTTCCAATTGGCCGCTACAATGATTTTTTTCATTCAAGAATCCTAATTTATGGACGCACTTTAAAACGTAAAACTTCTAAACCAGGTAATTTATCACCTTGCAAATACTCAAGACTGGCGCCGCCGCCGGTTGATATATGAGTCATTTTGTCAGCAAAGCCACTTTGTTCAACTGCGGCAGCGCTGTCGCCGCCGCCAATTATTTTTACGCCGCTACTTTCTGCAATTAGTTTTGCTAGGCCAAAGGTTCCCTTTGAAAATTCGGGCGTTTCAAAAACTCCCATCGGGCCATTCCAAAATATAGTCCCGGCTTCTTTTATCAGAGCTCCGAATTGTTTCAATGATTCGGGACCGACATCCAATCCCATATCAGTATCGCCAAATGATTTTTTAATTGTGGCACCAGCCACATCGGTGATGCTCGACGATACGAGGTGATCGACAGGCAGCAAAACAGTTTTATTGCGAGCTTCAATACGCATGAGAAGCTCTCTTGCGAATTTAACTTTATCCTCTTCTACGCGAGACTTTCCAACAAAATGCCCTTGTGCTTTAATAAAGGTATAGGCCATGGCACCGCCTATGATAAATGCATCCACCACATCCATTAGTTTTTCAATGACACCAATTTTATCAGACACTTTGGCGCCGCCCAAAATCGCTACATAAGGTCGTTTTGGATTTTCAAGCAATGTATCCAACATCTGAATTTCTTTTTCTATTAGGAAACCAATTCCTCGCAGAGGAATCAAAGCAGGCAATGCGTGAATCGTTGCATGCGCGCGGTGGGACGCCCCAAATGCATCATTTATATAAATATCAGTATAAGAAGCCAACCTGTGAGCAAATTCATCGGAATCTTCGGTTTCGCCGGCTTCAAAACGAACGTTTTCTAGAAGAATTATCTGATCTTTTGCCAAAGTGTGCAAAAGCTGTTTAACGGCCTTTGCATTGGGATCTTCAATCAATAGAACTTCTTTATCAAGACGCTCGGTTAGAGCTTTAGCAACTGGTTCTAAAGAAAACTCTTTGTCTTTGGACGTTTTTGGTCGACCCAAATGCGAAGCCAAAACTAGTTTGGCGTTTTTCTCTAATAAGTACTTAATAGTCGGCAAAGTAGAATCTATCCGTGTGTAGTCAGTAATTTTGCCTTTTTCCATAGGCACGTTTAAATCAAGTCGTAAAAAAACAACTTTATTTTCGACTTCAAAATCGCGAACGTTTTTGATACCGCGTAGCCCTGACTTTAGATCTGCCACTCTATAATCCTTTCTCGGCCATCAACTGCACAAAATCAATCATACGATGCGAAAACCCAGTTTCATTGTCATACCAAGATAAAACTTTACCCATACGCGGATTAATTACCATTGTAGTTTTCAAATCCACTATCGAAGAATGAGTGTTTCCATTGTAATCAACCGATACTAATTCCTTAAGCTCACAGGCCAATATGCCTTTAAGTGCGCCATTGGCAGCCGTTTTTAACACTTCATTGATAGATTCAACCGACATGTCTTTTTTAGAATTAAAAGTAAAATCTACTAGGCTGACGTTAGGAGTAGGAACCCGAACCGACATACCGTCGATTTTACCTTTCAATTCTGGCAATACCAGGCCCACCGCTTTAGCTGCGCCTGTTGAGGTTGGAATCATACTTAAAGCTGCCGAACGCGCGCGCCTTAAATCTTTGTGATTTGTATCTAAAATTCTCTGATCGTTTGTGTAGGAATGGATTGTGGTCATCATTCCGTAATCAACGCCAAAATTTTCATGAATGACTTTTACAAGCGGAGCCAGACAATTGGTCGTGCACGAGGCATTGGAAATAAATGTATGCTTCTTTGCATCGTACTGATCGTGATTCACGCCCATAACGACTGTCAAATCCACACCGTCAGCCGGCGCCGAGATTAAAACTTTTTTTGCGCCTGCGGTGATGTGCTTTTGATAGTCATCCGCATTTTTCATTACGCCCGTGCATTCCAAAACCACGTCCACACCAGCGTCTTTCCATGGAATTTCCAATGGATTTTTATTGGCAAAGTAGCTAATTTTTTTTCCATTTACGATCAAGCTTTTAGCATCGTATTCGACTTTAGCGTTTATACGACCATGGGTCGAATCATACTCAAGCAAATGAGCCGATCCATCTACGCTATCGAGCGAATTAACCGCCACAATATCTAACTTCTCAAAGCCGGCGCGAAAAAGAACGCGACCAATACGACCAAATCCGTTTATACCAACTCTAATTTTATTAGACATCTGAACTCCTTAGTTTATTAAAAAAATTTATTCTAAATCCCAATGTTCCGCTTGCAGGGTTTCGTAAAAATAATGCCCGTACATTTTAAAATTTTTTAAATTCTTGGGTATAACCGCTAACTCTGGTCTAAAATACAATGGAATAACCGGAATCACTTCTGTGTATTCTTTGGTGATTTCATCATTAATTTTCTTTCGCTTTTTGACATCAAATTCATATTGATAGTCTTCGGTCAGTTTATCGACCTTTGTTGTCGAATACCCAGAGTAATTCTGACCCGTCCACGAATTTTTTTCCGTCGGAATGTTTTTTGAATTTAACGTAGATTCAGAACCCATCCCTGGATAGCTGCTCCAGGAAAAAACAGCCATGTCGAAATTTCGCTTTCTAAGGGTTTCTGAAAATAACAACCTAGGTGGATCTGATTTTACTTGAAGATCAATCCCAACGTCTTTCCATTGCGCTTGAATGATCGCCTGCAGCGTTTCAATTTGCTTAATCCCGGCGGCCCCTACCAAACGAAAGGTCATTTTCTGTTTATTCTTGTAACGAAAGCCATCCGATTCCAATTTCCAGCCGGCCTCTTCCAAAAGTTTCCGTGCTAATTTTTTATCTGATTTATACTTTTTCATATATCTAGAATCATCGTTGTAAAGCGAATCCAGCGGAGAGGTCATTGAATGAGCAACCGTTACTTTGCCATCAAAAATAGATTTATTTATATCCTCTTTATTTATTGAATAAGAAAGCGCCTGTCGTACTTTTAAATCGCTCAGAATTGGATGATTTAAATTAATATCAATATGTGCGTAGGTAATGCCTTCTTTAAATTCAACTAAGTACGGCAAATTTTCTTCTTTAATCTTTTTATCAAAGGCCAAGCCTTGATCAAGCGACATTCCAATTCGTGCAATTTTGTTTATATTTTTAGATCGCAAATTGGCCTCTAAAGTGCCGGTATTGGGAATGATTCGGATTATAATTTTTTGAATTTTTGGCTTTTCCCCAAAGAAATAAGGGTTAGGAGTGAATATAACATGGGATCCCAATTTTACTTGAGAAATTAAATAAGGACCATTCCATAGACCTTTTACAGATGGATCTTTTTGATAAAGAGTGTTGTGATCATAACCTTCTTTTTCTTTACCCCATTTTTGAAAAATGGGTCCTTCAAGATGTTCGGGCAATAGCAGTGTGTGGCTGTCTATGTAAAAATCCCATTTCGCAATTTTATATTTATATACACATACTGTTGGAGTTTTAGCATCCCATTCTACCGATTCAATATTTTCGTAGCCATCTTTCACAGGCAAAGACGTATTAGGACTCAATCCCACTTCCCATGTGAATTTGGCGTCTTTGCACGTGATCGGTGTACCATCACCCCATTTTAAATTATCGACAAATTCCCACGTCGCTATAAGTTTCTTTTTGCCGTTTTCAGTTATAATTTTTAATGACTTGTCTTTTAGATTAGGAATTTTTTTAACAATGCCAGGCTGCCATTCATTTTTATCGTTCATATAAACGAACAACCGACTGGCCAAATAAAGCATATATTTCGATGCCCCAATAGATGCAATTATGGGGTTTAAAGTTTCATATTCTGTATTAGTTCCAATGCTGAGTTCTTTGACAGTTTCGGAACGCGCGCCAATTGGCAACAAGCCAGTAAACAAAAGTAGGGTTATAATGCTGGCGATTCTTTTTTTAAAATTCATCGTGTAGTCTCCACCAAAAAGCTGTCAATTCAATAGTTTGGGAAACATTTTTTCCGCATTTTTGTTCG
>JAYTTH010000345.1:0-5057 GCA_043745515.1 Pseudobdellovibrionaceae bacterium
TATGACTCAGAATTGCGCCCATCATTATCCCTAATCCCATTAGGGCTCCAAAAATTTGGGTTGCTGGAACTAAAATTAAAGTAGCAGCAATAAGTTCGCTCATTCCAGCAAACCATCGTCCAAAAGGTTCAACTCCTAGGGTTGAAAAAATATACTTAGATTCTTCAGCTCCAGTGAATTTGAAAAAAAGTGTTTGTATTAGGATCAGGGCTGCGACTATTCGAAAAAATAAAATGAATTTTGATTTCACAGCAAATCCTTTTTTGACCGTTTCAGAGGCCCGCTATGTCGAGGGCTCTTTTAAGTAAGTGTATTTGGACATAGATAAATTACTGCGTCCAGTTGTTTTTTTTGATAAATTACATAACTACATGAAATAACCTACGTATTTACTGAAAAACAGACAGCTAAGAATTTAAATAAATTCTATAAAAACAACTAAAAAGAGGGCGCCGAATGGGATAAGGTATAACACTACATGACCTATTTTTTAAGTCTATTTGTGGCTACATTTATATTGGAAGACGTCGCGTTGTTATCAGGCATCGCGCTCATGGCTGAAAATAAAATTTCTTTTTCCAACGCCTTTTGGGCCTGTTTCTTAGGAATTTCCATCGGTGATCTTGGTCTCTACTTTCTGGGTCGGCTGGCAACGAGTGAACATTGGGAATCGCGATTTCCAATTTTACAAAAATATCGAATTAAATTTAGTGCGCTGGTGTCTAAAAAATGGCTGTCCTATTCGATAGTCATTTCGCGAGTCATCCCTGGTACGCGAATTCCGACTTATTTTTGTGCCGGGTATTTGAAATATTCTGTGTGGCGTTTTTTGTTTTTGACAGGGCTGAGTGTTTTTACCTGGGTTTGGTTAGCTTTGTGGGGAGGCGATTCGTTGAATTCCTTTTTTTCGGCCAACTGGGTAAATACCTTAGTACTTATTTTTATTTCTATGTATTTAGTAAAAGCGAGTGTACCATTGTTGTCAAACAAATGGCGCCGCAAAGCTTTTTTCCACTCTTGGCGAAGATGGACTCGGTTTGAATTTTGGCCTGCACTCTTTTTCTATGTGCCGATTATTTATTATTATATATATCTTTCCATTAAATATCGGAGTTTTTTAGTTCCTTTTTATGCGAATCCTCATATTAAAAATGGAGGATTGATAGGGGAATCTAAATGGGATTTTCTGTCAAGCAGTTTGGATTCAGAGCCTTCGACCTTGAAAGCTGTGTTGATACCAAAATCTTTTGCGCTGGAATCAGCCTTAGAACTTGTTAGGGCGAAGTCTTTTGAGTTTCCAATGATAATTAAACCAGATGTCGGGCAACGCGGGTTTGGTGTTCGAATTATAAAAAACGAAACGAAACTTAGTGACTATATTCGACTCAGTGATTTTGACCGTATAGTTCAAAAATTGAGCGATTTTGCAAACGAAGCGGGCTTGTTCTATATTCGTATGCCAGATCAAGAAAATGGAATTATTTTTTCAATTACTAATAAAAAATTTCCGTATGTCATAGGCGATGGTAAGTGTTCCGTTGGTGACCTTATTCTAAACGATAAGAGAGCCAGAATAATAGCGCCCGTGTATTTTTCTAGGTTAGAATCAGAACTGGATCGAATTCCGTCGGCTGGTGAAAGTATTTATTTGTCTGAATGTGGAAATCACTGTCAGGGTGCCATTTTCCTTAACGGCAATCAAATGATCACACCAGAGTTAACTAAAGTAATCGATCGATTGGCTAAACAGTTGCCCGATTTTTATTTTGGACGATTTGATGTACGCTACGAATCGGTTGAAAGTCTAATGCGAGGTGAAGGATTTCAGATTGTGGAAATAAATGGGGCCGGTGCGGAAGCGACTCATATTTGGGATTCTAGCACGCGGCTTTTTGAGGCCTATCAAACTTTATTTGTTCAATGGGAAGCTCTATTTAAAATCGGGCAACTCATGAAATTAAGGTACGGCAAAACGGTGAAAATTAGAATCGGATTTTTTTTGTTAGACTGTCTGAGAGTATATTTTAGGACAGGGCCATTCAATGTTTCGTCGTAATTAAATTTAGAGTGAATTGTTAAGTTGTTCTTGAATCCGCGCTTTTTCAAAGCTTTCTTTTGCCAATGACAGACTAAGTGATAAAACTTTGCCGTCTTTTTTAGCAACTACTGCGTCCGCTCCCCAAACAACTGTGAATTGGCTAATTTCATTTAGAGCCTCTTTGCCGATACTGGTTTCCATTAACGCAGTTACTTCGGCTTTTAAAATATAAAGCCAGGCCAATAAGGCGCCGGGGGTTTCCTCAGTTGTTGGAAACGTATCCAGGGTCACTGATAATTTTTGATTTGGGAACGTTGCCCACAGTGTTTCAATTTCCCTCATAAGTTGCAATCGAGTGATGGATCGGAAGCGTGAATCTTTTAACCAGGGTTTTTCTAAAAAGGAATGGATAGAATCCAAATTTTCAATTTCAACAGTTTGAATTTCAAAAGTATCAATGATCACTAGATTTTTTTTAGGAAGAATTTCTAATACAACATACGAACGGGAACGATCTTCTACAGTGTCCGTCGGTATTCCAGTCCAAATTTTTCCATTTTTAGTGTGAATCGAAATTTGGGCGCGTTGGTCGGCTCCAGATTCTTGTGAGTACCCTGAAGCCAGACGGTTCAAAAGAACAATCGGGCCATCTTTAAGTAACATAGCCCGCATATTCACTATAATCCCTTTTCCAAAGTTTCTTGAATTCTATCTGCACCGTAGGCGCCATTTCCAGTTAGGTCGTTATGGATTGTTAGGACACCATTTGTAAAGGAAAGATCACCAGTGGCCGGAATCATTTTAATTTCCTTTAAACCAGCTTTAATTGCATCTTTTCCCATGGCATCGGCACACACTGTTGTAAGTGCAGTAGTAACAGGTTCCCACATGTAGTAATTGAATTTTTTATTTTCACAAATCCATGTGAGTTCTTTATTGCCTTCGGCGGCGCCCCAGTCGAAATCCAATTTTACATCGAAGCCACAGATTTCTTTAACCTTTGCTTCAAACATTTTAAACTCAGTGTCTTTTACCGTTGCGACGACTTTTCTTTCAGCTAATCCCATAGTTTCCTCCCTTTATGTTGCTCTAGCCTGGTGAAAAAAATAGATTTGGTCAAATTTATATTCGGTTAGTCCAGCGTCGAAAAATTAGGCCCTAGACCCTAAGTCAGAAAAGTATAAAAATCGTCAAAATCCAGTTAAGAAATAGCGCGCTTTGTCTTCCATACTAAGTATTTAATTTTAAAAATATTTTGCATCATTAGAATAGATGTAAGAACACTTAGCATAATCCCAGCCTGACGGATTGATGAAAATATAGTTGGCAGATCCATACAAAGAACATCCTGTAGGAATATTAATACCAGGATCTGTCGAGTACGGGACAAGTCCAGACTGCAAACTTGATTGCGGTCCGTAGCTGAGCGCACCCTTGACTGTTTCAGTTGCACAGCCCGCTTGGTAATAGGACGATGCATTCATCCAGACATGACTTAAAAATAAAGCGGTCTTGTTATTTCCACAAATTAAAGTAGGCCAGCAACTATAGGAAGACCCGTAAGGTTTTCCGCCGCTGTCGATATCGCAGTAAGCATCGACAATCAAAGAGTCATCCCAGACTGTGTTGCAATTCTCATCAATATCGGGGGTTGGTTTATCCGAACCCGTTTGAATTTGACAAGTTACGTTCTGCGGAAATACACCGACAAGGCTTTGGTCGTTGGATTTAACTAAACGTATCTTAACACCGACCAAATCAAAAGAGTCATTCCAATGGTCTGCCGAAGGAAGGGATACAGGCTTATTGGACAATCCACTTGCACAGGAAAAGTCTGGCGTTAAATCTATCCAATAGAGTTTGCTTTTTTCATATTGAATTTTACAAAGTGAATTTGTAATCGCAAGGCCTACTGAACTTACGGTAAAATCTCGATGCCCAAACGTATGCGAGAGGCTAAGCTGAAAGGTCGTTTCAGGGTCAGCGTGACATTGAGGAAACGAAAAAGACCCGGTGAAATTACCACTTTTACAAATACGTTTTTCAGTAGGGCAGGATTCGCCAAAGGGAACGGTTTGGTATTGATAGACATCGATGGATTCGTTTTCATTGTAATTGATTCCATTGAATTTGCAATACTTTGAAACACTTGCCGAGGCAGCCATTGGGTCAACAGAAGCATCAACGCCTAGGCTGTTAGAAGCTGAAATAAACTTTGTCCGTGAGCAGTTTTGAAAGCTGAAAACTACACCAAAGAATACTATTACCAAAAAATAACAAATTTTTAGATTTTTAAAATTTGTGATCATTCATCAATTTAATAGCACTCAGTAATAAATTTCCAATTTCTGAGTTTAAAATCAAATTGAGTGCCTCAAGTTCATACGGGTTTTGGCCAAAAACAGTGGGGACCCTATTTGTATTAAAAATAGGCAGTCTCTATCTGTAGTTCCAATTTCCACCTGTCAATTAACTAGACAAGCGCCGCCCCACCTTCGGCCATTGATCCAGTTACATTTCAAAAGCTAAACTTTTGGTAAAACCGCACGTACGATAAAAAAATGTGGTTTTATATATTTTTTATAGTAGTTGCGGGAGTTTTATTTGCCTACCGAGTAAATAGGCGTTTCATCTATTTGATGGGGCAAACCAAAGACTTAAAACAACGAGTCTCTGATTTAGAAGAAGAATTTCAGAAAGGCCGCGTTCAAACTATTTCAAATGTTGAAAAACCTAAAGTTGAAGCTGAACTACTAAAGAGACCGACTTTCCAGCAAGCCACAGAAATTCCAATAGTGAAAACGCCGCCGATTCCGCCACAGTCTGCTTTTGAATACAAGCCAGATCCAGTTACCATAGCTTTCCGTAAAATAAGAGATTATTTTATGTCGGGAAATACATTGGTAAAAGTAGGAGTCGTACTTACTACCTAGTTCATAATATAGTTTACAATCCGAATATTTCATGATTTGATTTTCTCATGAAGATTGATGGTAGAACTTTAGATCACGCGGCACTG
>JAYTTH010000346.1:0-5046 GCA_043745515.1 Pseudobdellovibrionaceae bacterium
AAAAGCTGCCTAAGCAGTAAGTATAGGAACCATGGCTAAAGAAAAACAAATGATCGTAATTAAAAAAATCATAGTGGCCGGAGCCGGTCACCATGGTGGCTCATGGAAAGTGGCGTTGGCCGACTTCATGACAGCGATGATGGCGTTTTTCCTGGTCATGTGGCTGTTAGGCCAATCAGAAGAAACAAAAAAAGCCATTTCTGACTATTTTTCGACTCCATCTGTAATTGAATACAATTTTAAAAATTATGGCGCGACGATTACTTTAGAAAAACTATTTTTAGATCTGGTCAACGAGCCTCTGCAAGCGTTTGAATCGTTCATGGAGCCAATGGATAAAACGCCCAATTTGTTAGATATGGGTTCGGCCAGCGTAGTGGCCGGGTATCTGGCTGATCAACTGGCTGCGGACGCAAAAAATGTAAAAATAGATTCGACGGGATTTGAATTTGATATTCCTGAAAATATTTTGTTTGAAAAAGGAACAGCATTGCCTTCAACTCGGTATATTGAAGTTATGGATAAAATTAAAGGTGTAACGACTGGCCTTGCCGATGGCAAAATTGAATTAAAATCAGTTGTAACCACGGGCAGTTTGTCAGATGCACAAGAGCACAATGGAATGGCGATCGCGCAAGAACGATTAGATTTGATCACAAATAAAATTAAATCAGGTTTAGAAAGTACGACGGTTGATTTGAATGGGACAACGAGTGTTGTAAATACTAAAGGTGATCCTCAGTCTGAAAAGAAAATTGGCTTTGTTCGGATATCAATTAAGCAGAAAGAATTCAAATCCAATGGTCAACCGCAGCGAAAACTTGAAACAGCGTTTGGACCATCGAATGATTCAGCTAATGTTTACGATAATTTCGTTCAACAGTTAGCGAATCAAAAAAAGAAAGCATCGGCAGAGCCAAAAGCGTTAAAACCCGAGCCAAAGTCAAAACCATTGAAAAAAAATGAACTAAAAGAAAACGAAGAGACAACAAAAGAATAATTTAAACGAATGCGCGGTCTAAGCCAGGCATTCGTAGTTGAAAATAAAAAAAATACAAATCATAATTTTAAAATGAGTATTACTGGCAATAGAAAGCCAATCTATTTTATTTTTGCGACCATAATGCTTGATATGCTTGGAATAGGATTAATAATTCCCGTTCTTCCAGACGTGATTAGGCGATTTATTGAAAATCCAAGACAAGTATCCGAGTATTTTGGTTATTTTATTGCGATCTATGCCGTGATGCAGTTTATTGCTTCGCCAATTCTGGGGAGTTTGTCAGATCAATTTGGGCGTCGCCCCATTTTACTTGGCTCCCTTTTGGGGGCAAGTGTTGACTATATGTTTATGGCGTTTGCTCCGACTCTTCCGTTATTATTTATAGGCCGTGTGATTTCTGGTCTGACAGGAGCCAGCATGACAGTGGCCAATTCTTACATTGCAGATATTTCAGACGATTCCAATCGATCAGCTAATTTTGGAATGATTGGGGCCGCGTTTGGAATCGGATTTATATTGGGCCCGATCCTAGGTGGACTTTTGGGCCATTTTGGAGCTCAAGTTCCCTTTTTGGGCGCAGCTTTTTTGAATATCTTGAATTTTCTTTTCGGAATTTTTATTTTACCAGAATCTTTGAAATTAGAAAATCGGCGAATACTTCAACTCAGAAGGCTCAATCCATTTACTACAATTGCCAAAACACTATCAATGCCGGGAATGATTTTTTTCGTTTTCACGTATGCGCTTCTTTTACTAGCAGGAAATGTTCATCCGAGTGTCTGGACACTTTATACTGAAACTAAGTTTGGATGGAATTCGATTCAGGTTGGTGTTTCCCTTAGTTTTGTCGGTCTCATTTATGGAATTAGCCAGTCCGTTTTAACTAAAACTCTTGTTCCGCTATGGGGTGAATCCAAATCCTTGAAGATCGGAATCGCATTTAACGGAGTTGGTTTTTTTCTGTACGCGTTGGCAACACAAGGCTGGATGATGTATTTAGTAATGTTAGCATCTGCCTTGCAAGGTCTTTCGCTTCCGTGTTTACAATCCATAATGACAAAAAAAGTAGCCGCTAATGTTCAGGGCGAACTGCAAGGTGGCTTAGTGGCGGTCTCTAGTGTTACTGCGATTTTGGCTCCGCTTATTTTTACTAAGTCTTTTAATTGGGGAGTCGACTTGGGCAGTCCAATTTTTTTAGGCGCTCCTTATTTGGTGGCGTCAATGGTTTCCCTTTCTGCATTTTATATAGTTTGGTCAAAGGGATCGCCTTTGATTTCAAGGGCTAATTGAAACGTGTTATAAAAACGTGTCACAGAAAAATGGCTATTTTTTTGACGATATCCAGACTCAAAATTGGCTAACTGACTAAATCTCTACAGGTGCTAATAGTTTGACGTTCTGCTAGATTCGGTCGATGCATTTCACCTCAAGTTGGACGTCGTTGCTTTTCTTATTTCTATTTCAAAGCGCCTTTGCTGGTACTGATGTTTGTATCCACTATTACCGTGGAAAACCAAATGTCGAAACGCCCCGCCTTACTCGCATAGAAAGACCAAAAAGAGTAAATATTTTTTCCATTTCGGAACAAAAGCAAGGTGAGAGAGTTTTGGATCAAACTTTAGGCTTCGCGGTTCAAATTGATCGACTTTTGGGGCCACTAAAACGATATGAATTAGAAAATTTATTTTTTCGAGTGCGGGTTCCGGGATTCAAAGATCAATATCTGGACATATACCGTAATTCCGAATTTTTAAAAGAAGTTGAATTTATAATTACTGATTCGTTACCAACAGGCCCCGGAATTATAAATGGTGTAAACTTTGGATATCAGAATTTTCGAAGTGAAAAGGTTCAGGTCCTGGGAACTTTAAAAGCTTTAGAGTTAGGCCCAAATAAAAATATAAGTAGAATATTCTTTTCAAATGAAAAGCAGCTCGAAACGTTTAAAGCTCATTTTTTTGGTCAGGCATTTACCAGAAAGCTTAAAGATCGAATTGTTCACATAAACACTGCCGTGGTTAAAGCTCTGGCCGAAACTCCAAGAGCGGCACAAAAAGTTTTGGATTTTGAAAAAGCACGCGGCTGGCCTGAGGGAACTGCAAAAAAAATGGGTTTGGTCTACTATTCTAAAGACGTTTTTGATCTTAAGAGTTGGGCGATGATCAACCGCATCCGATTTGATGATATGGTTCACGCTGGCTGGTTTCATAAAAATTTGAGTCCAGATGGACGGGTCTCATACCGAGAAAATTACGATGATTCAATTAAAATTCCAATGATGGATTTAGAAGACAGAACAAAAGTGGCACTATGGCGAACTAGGAATTTGCAAGTCAATAGTCGCTTACCAAAATATCTTAGTTGGCCGAAAGACCGATCGCTTTATGCTGATCACCCGTTGTTTGAAGAGTTCTATAATTCATGGAATTTGGATAAAGTGAAAGGCAAACGCCTTGTGATAACAGAAGGTGAATTTAAGTGTGCCATTGCTGAAATGACGACCGGAATATATCATTTTGGCGTTCCGGGAATTACTCAATTTTCTAGTTCAATTTTAAAAAAACTAGTAGCGGCGCAACCATCCGAGGTCATTGTACTATTTGATCGTGATCCCCTTGGGAAGGGCTACTTACGATTAGATGAAGTGACAGATAGCCAAAGAGCATCGTTTTTAATTGCGAAAACGATTGAAAAAGCTGGGATCCCAGTAAGAGTGGCTTCATTGCCTGATGTATTTAACGGAAAAAAAGTAGGGGCAGATGACCTAATATTAGCTCGTGGGGTAGCTCCTTATTTAACTGCTCTTGATAGCGCAGTATCAGCGAATAAATTTGCTGAATTAAATAAGATAGATATAAATGCCAGTCTATTTCTGGAAAGAAGAAATAAAATTAGCAAAGCTTTGGCCCAATTTCGAAAAGCAAATACCACGACTCTTGGATATGTAACCCTTGAGCAAAGGCAAACATTTCAAACACTTTTGCTTTTAGAAGATACGCTAGACAAAGAGTTTCGATTTTATATCAAGACAAAATACCCTGGTCGATCAAGATTGACCGATCCGGGTCACCAATTTGATTTGTTATATTTGAATGACAATGGACCCATCGATCAGGTCTCTAAAAATAGCGAGAATTTTGAGGTAGATGGACCGATTTTGCGTTTGGGGATAAAAACAAAAGATGCAAAAACCTGTAAAAACATGGGCTGCTTTGAACTTAACAGGTCTACAGAGGAATGGAATCAGATGGATTCCAAAACAAAACTGGGCCAAATTACCAAGGCATTGGAAGCCATTTTTCCTCTAGACGACTATGTTTTTATAGAGTCACCTCTAATTCAGGAAAAACCCCGTTATTTATTAGTTATTCGTAAAGAGTCCAGAAGCCCTGTGGCGGTACTGGATGAAATTTTGACTTTACCTAACTAGAGTGATTACTATTATTCCGATACTTACCTAAACCAGGGAAGACGGATGCTTAAAATAGTAATAATATTTTTATTTTCATTTAATTTGTATGCTTTAGACTCGCGATCGCCGGTAGCTCCAATACCCGGGCCGGCCAATGGAAACGTCATCGGATCAGTTGGTGATTCAATTTCTAAAGTCGATTTATTTGCAAAAAAAACGACGTTTGACTTGATTCTTAACGATAAATCATTTTTGCAGCCATTTTCGATACTGACAACAGCTTTAGAAACTCAATGGCCTGCTATTTCTGCAGAAATGAAAAGAAGCGCAAGTAAAGAACTTGATCGATACAATTTGTCTTTTGTGTTTGGACTAGAGGGTAACTCTGTTCGACTATTGGGCTCTAAGGTTTCAGAAATAAATCTGAATCAAGGGAAATACAATATTAAAGCTGATTTATACTATAGGATCGAAGTGAGTCCTTCTTTTATAGAAGGCAAACAGCTTAGAAAAGATATCTATGTAGTTGGTCTACATGAATCTAGTTTCATATCTGCCGGTGCAGAAGTTCGAATTACTTTTTTTCGAGAATTTGATTCAAAAGTAGAGGCCATATTAGCAGGAAAGCCCT
>JAYTTH010000347.1:0-19197 GCA_043745515.1 Pseudobdellovibrionaceae bacterium
CAGCGTTGATTTGGTTCGGAATTGGCTGCCTGGGATTGTTTTACATGCAAAGGAATCACAAATGGAAGACTTAGCACCACCTCTCGAGCTAGTTTTGGCGGTCAAAAGCAGTATTGAGAAAGGAAAATCGATTCAAGATGGAATTAAACGCTATCTCGCGTGTCACGGGCGTCAAGATTTTGGAATAGTAGTGTTCCGATGGTTTGTGTTAATCGATCGTCAGATGCCCACTCACGAGCTCGTATTGACGAATCGGTCGGCCTATCGACGGCAATTACTGCAGTTGCTGGAAAAGGGGATTAAGAAAGAACCAATCTACAATCAAATTCTCATACTTGAACATGAGATATATGAGGCGTGCGAGCGCGAGATTCAAGAAAAGTTAATTAAGCTCCCGTATTTAGTGATGATTCCTGTACTTTTTTTTCAATTTCCCGCACTACTGACAATTATTTTTGGACCGCTAGTGCAAAATTTTATTGAAAGTTTGAGATGAAATGAGGGAAGATACCTAAAGATGGGTACAGTGATCTTCAATAGAGATAAAATAGAAGTCAGCTCGGACAGCAAAAATGCTGACAACAAAGTGGAGTCTCCCTTTCCGCGGGAGTCCGCCTCAAAGCTAGAGCTGTACCGGCTTTTAGTAGACGAACTTATTAAAGATGAACCTAATAAATCAAAAATTCGCGATTACTGTAAATTTCTAAAAATCCCATATTCCTTGAATGCGACGACACAGATTGGAACTGTTTTTAATCGGTTGCAGTCCTTAAATCGCCACGCTATTAATGAATAATGTCAAAAATATACAAATCTATAGTCGATACGATAGGCAACACGCCTATAATTAAATTAAACGCAATCGTTCCCAACTCCATTCATGATTTTTACGTGAAACTGGAATATTTTAATCCTGGTGGCAGCTTGAAAGACCGAATTGCGGTTTCCTTAATCGAAGGCGCAGAAAAGCGGGGCGAATTAAAGCCCGGCGGGACTATCGTTGAGGCTACATCTGGAAATACAGGTTTAGGGCTGGCGTTTGTGGCGGCAAGTAAGGGTTATAAATGTATTTTTGTAATGCCAGATAAAATCAGCGAAGAAAAACGAGCCATTTTAGCAGCCTATGGTGCAAAAGTATTGATTACTCCAACCGCAGTAGAACCAACGGATCCGAGATACTACGTAAACGTTGCAAAAAAAGTCGCCGATAACACTCAGAATTGTTTTTATGCTAACCAATATCACAATCCCGACAACAGGAATCGCCATTATAAGGTGACCGGTCCGGAAATTTGGCAACAAATGGACGGTGATATAGACATATTTGTTGCCGGTGCAGGCACCGGTGGAACTATTTCGGGAGTCGGCCGCTATTTAAAAGAAAAAAACTCAAAAGTAAAAATAGTGTGCGCCGATCCGGTTGGCAGCATTCTATTCGATTTGTTTTATCACAAAAAAATCGTTGACCCTCCCGCTAGTTACAAAGTCGAGGGCGTCGGTGAAGATTTTTTACCTGAAAATGTCGAGCTTAAATATATGGACGATTTTGTGAAAGTTAACGACAAGGAGTCATTTTTGATGACTCGCGAACTCATTCAAAAAGAATCTTTATGTGTTGGTCCTTCCAGCGCCATGTGTCTTGTTGGGGCAATTAAGTACAGCCAGCAAATTAAAGAAAAAAAGCGAATATTAGTTTTGCTGCCAGATAGCGGTAAAGCGTATTTAAGCAAGGTATTTAACAATAAGTGGATGATCGAAAACGGATTTTTAAATGAGTCCGAAATCGGTGTTGCTTTTAACAAAGTCGACGACTACAAAAATTATTTCAACGAAATAGGAATCTAAAAACCTAGCCAGCTTCCCCACGGAGTACCTATGAAAAATAAAGACTTAGATGTAAAGTTTGCGACTAAAGCCATTCATGCCGGCCAAGAACCAGATCCGACAACTGGCGCGATCATGACGCCAGTTTATTTGACTTCGACTTATGTGCAGGAATCGCCAGGGGTTCATAAAGGCTGGGAATATTCACGAACTCACAATCCAACACGCAAGGCCTACGAAAACTGCATGGCCGCATTGGAAAATGGAACTCATGGTTTTGCATTTGCATCAGGATGCGCGGCGACTACGACGATATTGGCATTATTAAAAAATGCTGATCACGTTATTGCGATGGACGATATGTATGGCGGCACGTTTCGACTGTTCGATAAAGTATTGCGTCCAATGGGATTGAATTTTTCTTATGTCGATCTAACTCAGGTTAAAAATTTTGAAGCGGCAATTACGCCCGCAACAAAAATGGTGTGGCTTGAAACGCCTACAAATCCAACGCTAAAACTTGCGGATATTGAAACAATAGCAAAATTGGCTCATCAAAAAGGAATTTTGGTAGTTGTAGACAACACCTTTATGAGTCCTTATTTTCAAAGACCTTTAGATCTAGGTGCCGACATAGTTGTTCACTCCGCTACTAAATATATCGGCGGACATTCCGATGTTGTAGGTGGCATCGCCGTTACAAACAAGGCAGACCTCGCAGAACGACTGGGATTCTTAAGCAATTCTATGGGAGGAGTGCAAGGCGCCTTTGATTCATTCTTGGCTTTGAGAAGTTTAAAAACACTTCCTTTGCGAATGAAGGCTCACGAAGAGAACGCTATTAAAATAGCCGACTATCTATCGGCTCATCCCAAAGTAGAAAAAGTCATTTACCCTGGCTTGAAATCTCACCCTCAACACGATTTAGCTCGAAGACAGATGAAAGGTTTTGGCGGTATGATTACCTTTTTTATTAAAGGTGGATTGCCGGCCGCTAGGAAATTTTTGGAAAGTGTGCAAATTTTTGCGTTAGCTGAAAGTTTAGGCGGAGTTGAATCCTTAGTCGAACATCCTGCCATCATGACCCACGCCAGTGTTCCGGCCGATAAAAGAAAGGCGCTAGGCATCGATGATTCATTGATTCGCTTGTCTGTAGGTATTGAGGATGTCGATGATTTGCTTAAGGATTTAGAAAAAGCTTTTAATTCTTGACAAGATATTTGCCCGTCGGATAGGTAACTACTTCGGGCATTTAAAACCGAGGCCAGGTAGCTCAGTCGGTAGAGCAGAGGACTGAAAATCCTTGTGTCGGGGGTTCAATTCCCTCTCTGGCCACCACCTTAATTTCTAAAAAATGCAAGATAGAACAACAGGTTATAAATTTTTAAAAATACCCAAAATCGAAAAATTTTTGGGTATTTTTTTGTTTCAACTCGCCACCCATCCGCCAGACAAATACGAAAACGCCCAGAAATCCTTGTAGAGGTCATTTCCAATGACCCTCAAACTATTCGACTGCACGGAGCTTCACGACGGTATTTTGTGCCACGCCAAATGAAACAACCCCAGCTTTTTTCTCAAGGAACCCCGGAGTCATATGCGCGTACTTCAATAACCACTCAAATATCGTTAAAACATATATTTGTCTTAGTGAACTAAAAGCAAGAATCGAGCCGTGACTTGAAAACCATTTTTGAAATAGATTTCAAGTTTCTCCAAAATCCCTTGTCTGTGAAGTGGGCTGAATTGAAAGCTCTGGCGAATTGGATCAACAGTTTGCGGCTAAAAAAATGCCGTCCCCGATAAATAAATTTTTAATTCATCATGATTTACCGGGGACGTCTTTAAAGCCTAAAAATTAAATTGCGCCTTTTCAGAAAAAAATAAAATGCATCTGATATTTCTGATTGGCGCTACCGATTCAAAATAGACGCCCCAAAAGGTTGAGGCATCGAAAATTAAAAATCAGTCAGTTCGGAAGTGGTTATCGAGCGCTATTCCTGCGGTAGCACTGGGTCGACATTGTCCGAGAAAACAATAACCGTATTACCAGTCCCAATTGATATTTTATCGGAAAAAAGTACTCTTTGAGTTTTCAAAGAGCAAACATGCGTATCGATTTGCGGCTATAGCTCGGCTTTAGCCAAAATCAATGGCAACTCACCCTCAGTGGCATTCGCTATTCTCGTTGAAATTCGAAGTTCCTTAGAATGGCAATCAGTTGTCGAGGCTTTAAAAGAGAGAGTAGTTGCTCCGATGACTTGAATTTCACGAAACCTGGTGTTTGTTTCGATCACGCTTGCTTGCTGCGCCTGAGCTGAAAAACAAATCAACAGACTGCTCAAAATCGGCAAAAGTGTTCTCACTAGATAGTTGCACTGACTACCGCATCGAAGAATGAAAAAAATTAAGCGGCGACTGTAATGGCTTGAGTTCCCTCAAGCGTTGCGATCAGCTTCAATAAAAGCTCAATCGAAACGCTATTTTCACCAAGATTTGAAAGTCGGGTAATTCGACTGCGAGACGTTCCAGTTTTCTTAGCGATTTCTTCATGAGTAAATTCTGATGCTTTAATTAAACGAGCCGACTTTTTATAGAGCTTGGCCTTAAGTTCCATCAAGTAAGCATCAACTTCAGATAATCCCAAATCATCAGCTAAAACTTTTGCATGCTTTGAAACTTTATTATTTTTCTTCATCTATTAACTCCCTTAATCGTTGAATAGAAACTTCGATGTCTTTTTGAGAAGTCTTCTGTGTTTTTTTCGTAAAAGCGTGTGGGATAAGTATTTTATCCTTCATCGCAAGTACATAGATCACACGATACGCACCTCGAGAGTCCTTAATTCGCAGCTCATAAGCACCTGAGTGAATAATCTTCATCGGCTTAGACTGTGGCTGCTGCAAAACTTCACCACTTTGCAAAAGCATCAGTAAAGAGCCAATTTCTTTTTTAGTTTCAACATCTAACCCACGAACAAATTCGCGAGCTTTTAAGTTCCATTTAATTGTTTTCATAAAACAAGGACTCCATGTCCCATATGTGCTAAAAGTAGCACATATGGGACGGCTTTACAAGTTATTTGTTTCCAGTGAGTAGGCGAGTGAATTTAACATATGAGATCATTCCTTTTTGAGTTTTTTCCCCAGCTTTATCAAGCATCACCTGCGTGCAGAATTCAAGTTGGCCACAAAATGCCAAAATAAAAACCCGCCACCTATCCGCCAGACATAGGGAAAGATAGGGTCTGATACGGCACAATGCGGACTTTGAAAAAAGTTAGGTAAGTCATTGCTATTACTAAAAAATGTTGTTGTTTCTGATACTTAACTTAGACTGCGTGTTAGGACTGAAAATCCTTGTATCGGGGGTTCAATTCCCTCTCTGGCCACCACCTTAATTCGGTCCAAACCTGTTTAAAAAGTAACTCTGGTCATAAATATTTGGAAGTTCCATGGGGGATTTGGTTGGCCTAGTTCGCTTCTTATTATTCCGCTCGATGATCCTCCTATGTAGGCGCAGGCTCCGTTGAATGTGTCTCTGGTTGGTCCGCTGCTGCAAAGCCTCCGCTAAAAAAGGGGTCAACAGATACCGCATCGGATTTTTTAAATATTCTAGTTACGTAGCTCCAGCTGGCTGCATTTTTAATGAAATCCAAGAGTGCTCAAACCTGGGAGCGCCGTTTATTTTCAAAAATGTATGCCACATTAGTTTCCATTTTTCGTTCGCAACTGCGCCCGGATCGTAAACTAGAGTCGAAACTTCGTGAACCCCGGTGCCTGCATTCAATGATGGAGCTAATCCTGAAATGTTTACGTCAGAAAATTGATTTACAGCTCCGGCATCGGTCCAATTTTCGCCTAGATCCGTGGAATAGGCCAATTGTAGATGAACAGCAATCGTGTTTTGAGTTGGCCACATCGTCGAATGATCGACTGCAGAATAGCTCATCTACAAATACCCGGTATTTGGATCTTTTGTCATCGACGGATCAAAAATACCGCCTGATCCAATCCCTGCAAATAAAATTAGTGAAATAGTGATTTTTTTATTCATAAAATCTCCGTGGCAACTCAGATCTCTTCCTAAAATCTAATACTGACACGAATTAACTATTTACAGAAAAAATATTTAACAGGCCCTAGAAACACTAGTGGCAGCGAGAGAGCTCTTTTAAAACATTTTGATTTGTTTTTACAGAATACGGAGTTTCAGTATTTAATTGATTTAAAGAATCGTAAATAAGGACGGTCATCTTTTCCAACCAAACCTGGTCATCAACCTTTGCAAGTTGACGGCCCCAATGATTGTTGGTCACCCAATGTGAAACCAAAGTAGAGTTGCCGTCAGAATCGGTTTCAGTTGTAGTTTCCAAATCATCGGTTGTATAGGTACAATCAATAACTTTCTCTGATACCGTGGACTTTAAGTCCTTTATGCCGTGGCCAATTTGAAGATGGTATTTTTGCCCTGTGTATTTTTGATGAACAGAATAATCACCATTTTTTTTCAAAGTCGAAGCAGGCAAATAAAAATTAAACTCATGTGTTTTTGTGAAAATCGAAAGAATTTTTTGCCCTGATATAAGTCTTCCAATATCTGCACTAAAAAACGATGGAGACCTAATTACAACTCGTGAATTTTCAAAATTGGAAACCAAAACGTTTTGCTTTTTAGAATCCGCCAAGACAATTTCTCCAAAACCAGCGACACGAACCAATTCTTGTCCTACTGGCTTATTTGAGTTGGCGCCGAAAGAAGCAATCGAAATTAAAAAACATATTAACATTAGAACTGATTTCATAGTGACTCCATTGTGGATATCGATTTTCTGGCTTCTAAAATATGCTGTGCCGTCATACTCAAATCATCAACACCACATTCAATTAAAAAAGGCATAATTTTTGGGTGATGGGCAATTGAACCACAAACTCCGACGTGCAAGCCATAGGATTTTGATTCTTGAATTATAAACTTTAAAAACCTCAAAAATCCAATGTGATCGGGAGATGAAATTGAACCTAAATCAGCGTTCATTCGGTCGCAGGCGTTTGAGTACTGAAATAAATCATTTGTCCCAATGCTAATAAAAGTAACCTCTTTGGCCACTTCTTTTAGCATAAACCCTAATGAAGGGACCTCCATCATAACGCCAAGCTCAATATTTTTATTGAATTCAATGTTTTGATTAGTAAGGTCTCTTTGTACGTCAGCAAGAATGGCTTTGCTGTCCGTAATTTCACTTATTGTTGAAACCATCGGAAACATTATCCCAATTTCAGAACCAAAGGCCGACGCTCTTAATATGGCCCTAAGCTGAGTTTTAAATAGATCTTTAAATTTCAAACAAAGCCTTATACCGCGAACACCTAAAAACGGATTTTCCTCTTTTTCTAAGTTTAAATAAGAAATCACTTTGTCGCCACCAATATCAAGGGTCCTTAAAACGACTTTAATAGAACGTAATTTTTCAAAAACCTCTTTATAAATTTCAAACTGTTCATCTTCGGAAGGCGGCTGATTTCTATCTAGAAATAAAAACTCTGTACGATACAAGCCAACTAATTCTGCGCCATTTTTAACTACTGATTCAATATCCTGAGGCCCTGATATATTTGCACCCAACGGAATGGCCTTGCCGGATTTTGTTTTTGTTGCCATCGCCCGATAGGACTCAAGAAGTTTTAATTCATCTAAATAGTGCTTTCGCTTGTTTTCCAATGTCACTTCAATCTGATTATCTGGGTTTAAGTAAAATTCTCCAGAGATCGAATCCAGAAATCCTATAGTTGCCGAGGTTGGATTAGCTAGATCAATCGGAGTCCTTACCAAGCATGGTATTTCCAATGAGCGGCACAGAATTGAAGTGTGAGATTGCGTGCTGCCGTTTTTCAACACAACACCCAAAACTTTAGATTTATCTAAACCGAGCAGCTGTGATGGACTTAAATCATCTGAAATTAAAATCGAAGGCTGATTTAGAACAATATTTTCATAGGTTTGGGTTGGATTTGATATATAAAATAAAACTCGTTTTGAAACATCGTCTAAATCATGTACCCGCTGTTTCATATAATCGTCATCTAGACTGGCAAACAGATCACGAAAAATCTGAACCACCGCCGAGTATGCGTCCGAAGCCGAATTGCCTTCTGTTATTTTTGCTTCCACTTGATCGAAAACCTCTGGATCATCCAATAATTGAAGGTGAGCTTCGATCACTTCTTTTCCTTCAGATCCCGACGAACCCATTTTTTGAATTAAAGAATTTAAATCTTTTCTAGCCAATTCTATGGCTTTTTTAAAGTGACTGTTTTCTTCCTGAAGATTTCCTGTCTTTTGAACTTCGCTTTTGTTAAAAAAATCATGTTTGAAAAACAAAGGGCCACGCGCAATACCCTTCGAAACGCTGGTACCTTTTAAGATGGTGTTGACTATTCCTGGGTGTGAAGACTGATCCGAAATCAAAGTTTGAATTCCTTATCGACCAGCTCTGAAAGCTTTTTTACAGCGCTTTCAGAATCTTCGCCGTCAGCGGTGATGGTGAATTCAGAATTATAGGTAATACCTAAAGTCATTAAACTTAAAGATGATTTGGCATTTACTTTTTTTTGATTAAACTGCAATTCGATTTTACTTTTAAATTCAGCTGCCGTTTTAGCCAAAGCACCTGCCGGCCGAGCGTGCAAACCCTCTTTGTTCAGCAGTATTTTTTTTATTTCTGCCATTTTAGAAACTCACTTCTATTTGTTGGTTAGGCTTTTTAGATATAACGACTTTCTTGTCTGCATTAGTAAAAACTACCGGAGTCAGTTCAGATTTTGCATCCGCTTTTACCAAAACTAGATCAAATTCCATCAATTTTTGACCTTGTTTTACTTGGTCCCCGACATTTACAAAGCCTTTGAAGCCTTTGCCGTTCATTTTTACAGTGTCAATTCCAACGTGAATCAAAACTTCTACGTCATCTGAATTTTTAAGTGCTATTGCGTGTTTAGTCGGGAAAAAGTGCATAACTTCGGCATCAAAGGGCGCCACGACAAGGCCTCGGCTTGGTTTTATCAAATATCCATCACCCAATATTTTCCGCGAAAATGTTTCATCTGGAGTGCTTTCAATCGGCAGGATTTCTCCCTCTATAGGATTTAGAAAAGCAGTTTTTGTTTTTCGAGACATCAGTCCCTTTATTTCATCTTTGATTTGGTCAGACTGCACGCCGAATATGGCTTGAACGTTCTTTCCAGTCATCATCACACCCGAACAACCCTGGCGCTTCAGGGCGTCTTTGTTTACTAGTTCTGGAGACTTAACCTGCAATCTTAGGCGAGTAATGCAAGCATCTATTGACTGGATATTCCCAGCACCGCCTAAAGCTGCCAAAATTTCGATACTTCGATTGGTTTGAGTAGGCGATTTCAAAGCGTGGTCAAAAGCTGCGTCTTCCTCTGTTTCGCGACCAGGTGTTTTCAAATTTAATAAAGGTATCAAAGTATAAAACACTCCAAAATAAAGCGCACCGATGACGGGTCCAACGATCAACCAAAAAGACATACTGTTCTTTTGATTAAAAAAACCTAAAACAAAATCTATAAGTGATGCTGAAAATGTATAACCCAAATGAATGTCAAATTGATAAGTCAATATTCCGGCTAAAAATGCCAAGCCAACGTGAAAAACATAGAGAACTGGGGCAACAAATAAAAATGCAAACTCAATAGGTTCCGTGATTCCAGTGATAATAGAAGTAAGAGCGGCTGAAATCATAATTCCAGCAATAGCCTTACGCCTGTCTGGCTTTGCACGCAAAATCATGGCAAGTGCCGCCATTGGTAGTCCAAAAAGCATAATGGGAAACTCAGAAGCCATAAATTTTCCCGCCGACGGATCGCCACCAAAATAGCGAGCCGAATCACCTTTTAAAGTTTGTCCAGCGGCATTTATGAATTCGCCAAATTCAAATAAAAACGGAGGATAATAAACATGATGTAAACCCAATGGAATGAGTAATCGCTTTCCAGCCGCGTACATCGCTGGACCAAATTCAGAATTAAGAGCCATCAAACCAACCGAATGAATTCCCGCTTGAATTGGTGGCCAGCACACACCCAAAACAAGTCCCAGCACCAGGCAGGAAGCCGACGCCAAAATTGGAACCAATCGCTTTCCCGAGAAAAATCCAAAAACGGGGTGCAAGGTAGTCATATGATAGCGATTGTATATAAATGCAGACAAGCCGCCCGATGCAATACCACCAAAAACACCAGTATTAATAGCCATCACGTCAGGAGAAAATCCCGAAATAACTTTTAAAACATTGAAAAGGGTAAAATACCCAGCACCAGCAGCCAGCGCAGCAACCCCGGCACCTTGAGTAAAGCCAACAGCAACTCCCATCGCAAATATGACTGGTAACTGTTCGAAAATGGCTAGGCCCCCACTGAAGAAAACCTCACCGAGTTTATGGGCTATCGAAGCCGCTTCAGAGTTGTCTTTTAGAATCCGACCTAGGGCCACTAGCAAGCCAGCAGCAGGCAATACAGAAACAGGAATCATTAAAGATTGACCCACTTTTTGAAGAATGGAAAATAATTTACTAAACATATAAAAAGTCCCCTCGGTTATTTTAAGAAAGATCGTGCAAACGAAAGCGCTTGATCGCGCCTTAGCTTGGCAGTGATTACACTAGCGTGGCTCCATGTTAGGTTGGGAGCTCCTTGCAAAAATCCATTTTCTCGATTGATTTGTTCAGACAACGAGCCGTCGGCGTTGCGGTGAAACAAAACGCGATTGAAAAAACCGTCAGCGTCTTCAAATAGCCCTTTGATGATTAGTGAATAGTCGCGGTCCATAGGTCCCAAGACTTGACCCGATTTCAACGTCGGATTGCCGCCAACACTTGCGTAATAATCACGATTTACGTCATTAATTTGAATTCGTTTATTTTTAATATGGCTAGAAATAAGGCGATATAAAAACTCGGCGCCAGCGGCAGTGGCCAAAACCCAAGGATTTCCGCGTGAATTTGTTCTGTACCCATCGTAAGTGTCTTCAGGATATCGCCCAATTGCAGTTCCATAGTCTTTATTGTTATTTATTGTGTAAATAGAACTAAATGTATCCTTGAGCCTTAGAAAAGTGGACAAAACCCGGGGATCGGCAACAGAAAACTGCGCCTCAGGAATTTCAGAATGTAATACCGCTAGCAAAACAGCAGAATCTAATTGAGATTTTCCGCGCCCACGCTGAATAAACTGTGTTGCTTCAATAAAGCCCTTACTTGGAGACCAAAAATTTTCAAGAGCTGAAGAAATTAAACGAGCTTGCGATGAATAAAACTGGGCCGCCCCAGAATCCTTGAACGCCGTAGCGACAGAGTATCCCAGTGCCATAGATTTTCTTTGAGCCAGTAAAGTATAGAAATGGACACCGTAGATTTCTTCCCATAAATCAAAGCTAGATTCTTGCCAGTGATGTCCAACGTATTCCAAATCGCGCTTTATCAAAGAGTCAGCTGGAATGTTGGCGCCATAAAGCATTGGCAATAATTGATTCAATTCAGGCCATTTTTCTCTTAAGGCGATATCAAGAACGCGGGTGTGCATACTCGCACGCAAAGCAGGGCCATCATTTTGAGGTCGTCCCCAATCGCCAGTGAACGGAAGACCACTTAGAAGAAATTTCGGCTCGCCGAGACCCTTGAACGACTGACTAGAAACTTGAATTTTAGCGTTGAATTGTAAATGGTCTAAAAGAAAATTTCTGATTTGATTTTTTAATGGGTTGCTGTTGAAACGAGGATCTATGTAAATATCCAGAAGAGAATCGGTTACCAAAGAAGCATCGCGTACCCAGTGAAAATAATAATCAGGATTTGATCTTGATGGTGCCGCTATGATCGAGCCTCGAAGGCCATCAACGGGGGATACATTTTTCAATAAAAAACTTATAGATTGTTGAAATTGAAGCTCGAGTTGATTGGCATTGAGTGGTTTGAAAGGCCTAGCAAAAACGGTGATCGATAACATAAAAGCCGCGAGCACTAAGCGAGTTTGCATCACAAAAACCTCCATAAAAAATGCGTAAAGAGCCGATTTTATTAATATTTTGTAGTGCAAAAATACAAGACAAATAAACCAAGATCAACGCAAAGCGTTTCTATGTCCTGTGGCCGAGAAAAACTTATAGTAGACATAAAAAATCGCATTGCGTTATAATTTACAATACAATTGCTAAAACAAGCACTTACAAACTAGGTTCATGCAAAGTTAAAAACCTGGGGGGGTTACCATGAAATCACTTGTAGCTTTATTTGCTTTATTAATAGGCGTTGGTGTTTCAAAAACGGCGCAGGGACAATTCCGACCTCAACAGGGTCAAAATGTTCAAGGCGAATTTATAGTTCGGTTTCAAGGTGCCTATAATCCTCAATACGCCGTAGCGGCGCTTCAAGCACAAGGGCTTCAGGTAAAAGAAGTCGTTTCTACAACCTTAAACCTTTATTTAGTAAAAGGTAAACCTACCACTCAAGAATCATTGGGTGCCGCTTACAAAGTTAAGGGCGTTGCTTATGCGCAACCCAATCACTATGTTTTCTTGAGAGCGCCTTTAAATTTAATGGCTGGTTTACCAAACGATCCTATGCTGAATCAACAATGGGATATGATTGAAGGCGGTGGAATTTCTGCCAGTAAAGTATGGCAAACAACCCCGGGTGGTAAAGATAAGGGTGGAAATGATATCGTAGTCGCTGTTGTAGATGGTGGATTTGATTTAACTCATGAAGATCTACGAGAAAATATTTGGGTAAATAAAAATGAAATTCCAAATAACGGCAAAGATGATGATGGCAACGGATTCATTGACGATATGTACGGATGGAATGCATTTAATAATTCAGGAAATATTACTTCAGATATGCACGGCACTCACGTTATGGGTACGGTTGGAGCTCGCGGTGGAAATGGTCGTGGGGTTTCTGGGGTAAATCAAAATATTAAATTAATGGCTGTTCAAGGCGCGTCTGGCACAACGGCAACAGTAGCAAAAGCCTATGGTTACGTCATTGAACAGAAAAAACTATGGTTTCAAACTAAAGGCCAACGTGGTGCAAATATCGTTGCTACTAATTCTAGTTTTGGAGTCGACAATGCGGACTGCAAAACCGGCGAGTTTCCAGTTTGGAATGACCTGTATGAACAAATGGGACAATTGGGAATCTTATCTGCGGCGGCTACTGCCAATGCTAACGTAGATGTGGATCGCGTAGGCGACGTTCCAACAACGTGCCAAAGTGAATATATCGTTACTGTTACCAATACGACAAAAGAAAATACTAAGTTTCCACAAGCTGGATATGGGGCTCGATCAATTGATTTAGGCGCCCCCGGAACAAATATTCTTTCCACATTGCCTAGCAACAAATATGGATTGTTGACAGGAACTTCAATGGCTACTCCACACGTTGCGGGTGCGATTGCTTTAATTCATGCGGCAGCAAACGAAGGTTTCATCCAAAGATATTACACACAACCTGGACCTGCGGTATTAGCATTAAAACAAGCAATGCTTGCCAGTGTTGACCAGATTCCTTCTTTAAAAGGTGTTACTGTTTCTGGTGGTAAGTTGAATGTTGATAAAGCCGTTCAAGTATTGAACGCCGCTCGCTGGAGATAATCACAAGAGATATTTAGAAATTGGAAAAGTGAAATTGGAAAAGCCTCAACAACGTTGGGGCTTTTTTTTCTCAGAAAACCCTGACGAGCCTAAAATAAAACTGGGCAAGAACTGGTTGCAGTTTCTTCTTAGGCTGCTTCTTCAAAACGCCTGTGCGTGCATTGTCATCGGCCAAAAAATAGACATGTAAGATGGGATCAGAATCAGGGTGCATTCCTTGCTCGTGTGTGGTGGGTAATTCCAGGCTGTTCGCTAAATATAGATAGGTTTCTACAGCAGTGTGGTTTGAGAAATCTCAAGTTTGCAAATACATTGAAAATCGGCAGCAGAAGGATGGAAAGGGCGAAGAGGGGAAAGGCGAGTTTTAAATCCTGGCTTTAGTCGAAACATCGTCTTGATCGAAGTTAAACTGTCAGCGTTTTGGCTGCTCACACCCATTAGGCCCCTCGTTTTGGGAAGCAGTTATGACTGCAGCTCCCCATGCGTAGACTCCAGGCCCTTATGAGCATGTTCCTAAACATATGTTTGAACCATGGTCGAAGTAAATATTTCATGTGCACTGCGAGTGAGGTAACTGACTTCCCACTTGCCTTTGTAAGGCAATCCAGTCAAAAGCGATTTGAAAATCTAGGTTGATTGAGTAGCTAAACGATCATTTTCATCTTATTTCTAAGGTTTCACAGAGAATGAAAGCGTGGTACTATTTTCGCTTCGCACTAAGTTTGCAACTGTATTACCAGAGGTGGATGTACGTATTTACTTGAAGACTATTTTGATGATTATTTATCCTGTTGCGCCACTCAAGCACAAGTACATCCGGAGCGATTTTGGTATTTTTCAAATGGTCTAACGATTACCGGATCAGGACCGAAGCTTAGCAATCAGGAAATGGCTAATCCGGCCTGAGTTCAAACATAACAAATCCTGGCTTCAATTACAGATATAATTTTTTATAATTTTTGGATTATCAAGATTTGTAAAAGATATTTTTCCGGGCAACTTGTTTTGTACCAACTTTTCTTCAACCATTGCTTCCAAGTTCTTGGCCTGCATTGACGAATCAGGCCTGGTGCTAACAAATCTAAGATTTCCTTTTTGTTTGTTTATAAACTTAAAATGGCTCCAAATGCCAGCATCTCCAGCCATCGACATATAGCCGTCAAAAGTTTTATTAAGTTCTACTGCCACCACATTGTCATGACCAATCGGTAAAATGCGAATGTTATCTAATGAAGTACAACGAAGTCTAACTTCATCATTTGACATCGCAATATCTAAGTGAAAAATAGTTACCAGTAAGATTAAGAAAGAAATTTTCATAGTTACTCCTAGAAAAAAGGTTCTTCGTGGTTAGCATAGAAAAGCAATCAATCAAACCACAAAACAATGAATTATAAAAATTGCGGTGCTTTGAAGATTTTGCAATACACTTGTGGAAACTTACTTCAAGGACGCGGATACCACGATCATCCAGAGATAAGCTGAGGTGGAGGCATCTTTTTAGAATATGAGTTTGAGATCTATCAAAATTTCCGGGCTGTTTTGAGTGTCCAACCTTTTGACACTGTTTCTTTTCGTTGTGCCATTTTCAGCAATTATACCTATAACGCTCCTCAATTGCGTTATAGCCATTTAAAAGTGATGCGATTTTTGAAATGGAATTCGGTGTAGTCTTTAACAGGAGATAATGTCCTATGAAAATCAGCATGAAAATATTGGGCTTTGCTGTTGTTGCATTAACTTTCGTTGGCGGTTGTACCAAGAAAAATACTTCCAATTCCAAACCTGCCCAGGCAAAAGCTAAAACGGACGCAGAAACGCCAGTGACCCAGCCGATTAAAGCACAAACGCCTCCAGAGGCAGAACCCCCGCAGCCCGCTGCCGATCCAGGTAAAGCGGCAGACCCTCAAACGCAAACAGACAAAACCGTTTCAGATCCCAAGAAAGTAGCCGATTCAATTAGTGATTCAGCTTCGCCTACTTTGATTGTAAATGGACCAATTGCTTCGCCTAGTGCTGATACGCCTGGAGCAATAAATACTCCGGAGTCCAAAGATTTGATTCCCGGCAAAACAGTCACCGAGCCACCAAAGCCAGTAGTGCCCGTAGTTACGAGCCCAGCTCCGGCAATACCTGCACCAAAAGCCGAGCCTCCAGCTATTGAGAAAAAGGAAGCCCCTAAAGTAATTGCCACCGTACTTACAACGCAGGCAAAAGTGACTCCAGAAGAAAAAGATAAAGCGGCTATAGATAAATTTAACAAGTGCTTTGAAGCTGGAATTAACAGGGGATTAGCGGCAGCTAAAAAAATTCAAGACGACTTAGTTCCCAATGTTCTATACGTAACCAAATATGCAGCGTCTGGCTCTTGTGAGGTAACTGCCATAGAAAGTAAAGTGGAAGGCTTGAATTTAATACTTACAAACAAAGTTATTGAACTTGCGACAGTCGTTTTTCCTAGTGGCACTAAAAGCATTAAGTTTTTCGCTGAGACTGAAGCAAAAGTAATGGATAGGGCGGAGAGAAAAAAAACGTATGAGTCCTATGTCCCCGAAGTGAAAGAAACTAAATCAGCGGGTGCCACTGCCGTTCCGGCCCAAGCTACTTCACAAACTGTGAAAAAAGAAGCCGCAAAAATTGAAACTAAAGAAAAGAAAACACCTTCAGATTCGGTGGGCGGGTTTAAGGACCTGGCTGGATATCAGGCTTGCTTAAAAACTAACGGCGAGTCTTTGGTTGATTTATTTGCTTCTAAAAATAGCGTAGTTGAATCGCCAATGTCGCTTGCAGCAATCAAACATGCTCTCAGTGGACTGTGTAAGTTTAGTGGTTCTGGTGACCAATCTGAGTTAGTTAATAAAGTCATAGCGGAATCAGCACTAGCTAAGTTTCCAGCAAGCAAAGACGTAGTAGATTTTTTTACAACCGTTGAAAAGCAAAACGTGAAAGATACAGAAAAAATTAAAATCTATTCGGCCTATACCACAAATGTTGAGATAAATTTAACTAAAGTCCGTTTTCAGGGACCTGTCGAGCCGTCTCAAACCTCTGGCAATATAGTTACTTATTCAATTGAAAATTATACGGGCGATCGATTGTTAATGGTTCGAACAAGCGGTAAAGAAACCTCAGATAAAAAAGTGTTGCTAAACCAAAAGCCAACACCTGGATTACGTTATGTTCTTAATTTTTCTTTGAAAAGCAATAATACGGGCACTCTTTCTGTTATTGAAGGTCAAAACAGTATTGATTTAGATTTTGTATTTTCAAAAGGTAGTTTAGAGCAATTTAAATCTGGGCAACCAGCCACAATATCTATGACGCCAGAGTCGTGGACAAAATTTTTGTATGCAGGAATTCAGAAAATAGCAATGGACACATTCAAAGGCAAAACTGATAAAGATTTCATTTACGCTAAAGACCCAAAAGAAACGACAGACGTTCGAAGGTGCGATTTGACCGACAAATTAATCGAATGCGTCGATCCCGATGTCAAAACAAAAGCAACAATCAACCCAGCTGCTTTCTTAAAAACAAAATAATTATTTTAAAAATATATACGATAAATTCCGGCCTTTGGTGGCCGGTTCTCTGCGATGGGAATGAAATTCTGTACTCGCTTTTGTATCAACACCAGAATCTTGAATATCAAAAATTATTTTAGGATAGATAAAGGACAATTGCGCTCGAATTACATCTAACAAATCCAAATTGAATTTATCCGTATGGCTATCCACCTGAATTTGGCCTCGAATAGAACTGTCGACAGAATTTAATATTTGATCCAACACATCAATACGAACTTCAAAAGAAGGTTTCATAATATAGGGACCAACATATAAAACTAAGCTTTTAGATTTTCCAAAATATTTCCCTACTATTTTAGGAACGATTGATATGGAAACACCTTTCCATCCCGAATGAACCGCAGCAATTTGATTGGTCAAGGGGTCATGAATTAAAATAGGAAGGCAATCGGCCGTTTTGACAAAAAGATACTGATTGAGAAGCACAGTTCCAAGTGCATCGCCATCCGGAGTTGGGCTGGCAGGCTTGACGTCATCAACAGTGAAAAAACCATCGCTATGAGTTTGCTTTACGGAATGCAGACCGAAGTTTTTTTCAACGGTTAACTGACCTGTTGTGAACATTTTATTTCCAAAAAAAACTTTAATCTTGTCGTTTTCGAAACTCAAACCGGATTTCTGTCTTACAAAAATACTCATTTAAACCACTTTTCTATAAACGCCTTGTCTTGTAAAGGCCAATCGACTTCAAACTGCATCAGTTTAGCAGTTGTCGGATGAACGAATCCTAACACCTTTGCGTGCAATAGAAAACGGTTTAGTAATACTAAGTCTGATTTCATTTCAGAAGCTATTTTATTTAATGCTTGCGGACTCGAATAGAGCCGATCACCCAGCAATGGGTGCCCCAATTCTGCCATATGAACTCGGATTTGATGGGTTCTGCCGGTAAATAGCTTTAGTTCGAGCAAAGAGGCGGTTGGTCGCGATTTCAAGGTTCTATAGCTAGTGATTGCCACTTTTCCAACGGGCGGCCCACTTTCCAATTTCAAAGAGGCGTATCGCTTTCGATCGTTAGGATGACGTGCTAAGGTTGAGGTTATTTTATCTTGCGGCAGCTTTGGGACACCAGCACAAACGGCTTCATACAATCGAGTTATGGATCGTTGTTTAAACTGGTCACTCAATTTTTGATGGCTTAAATCGTTTTTTGCTACCACCAAAAGGCCGCTGGTTTCGCGATCAATTCGATGAACGATGCCTGGCCTGTCCTCGCCAAATTTCATGGATAGATCATTTGTATGAAAAAGAAGGGCATTTACCAACGTGTCATTTTCATGCCCAGCTGCGGGGTGGACAACAAGCCCTGACGGCTTATTTACAACAATTAGGTCGGAATCTTCAAAAATAATTTCTAATTTTAAATCTAAAGGAACCAAATTAGTAGGTTTGGGGACTGGTAAATCTATTTCAATTAAATCCAAAACCTTAAGTTTATAAGACGATTTAGCTGGTTTGCCATTAACCGTAACTAGCCCTTTATCAATCAGGTACTCAGCACGGGAACGTGACTGAATTGGCGATTGTGCAGCGAGGTATTTGTCTAAACGAAAATTCGAAAAAAGCGAATCGACAGTAAAAACGATCCGTTCACCCATCTAATTGGCTTTGCTATAATTTTTCATATAAGAATCTGCGACTACTTTTGAGTTTAATCCCAATTCTTTTGCAATCTGCAAGACGTAACCTCTGATAAATACCGGGGCCGGCAGATTATTGGGAGTCATGGCTTCAATGGCTTTGATATAGTAAGAATTTACCTTAATGGTATCGCTAAGCCTTTCTAGCGTAATATTTTTATATTCTCGAACTTTGCGGATCATGTCCCCATTCCACACAGTGCATTCGGTAATTTCCTTTTCTAGAGTTTCATTTCGAATAAAAGAAACTTTTTTTGTATCAACTTTTGATTCTTGGAAAATCAGCCGACTGGCATTTAAAATCGAATCATAAGTTAAATCTTCCGGATTAATCTTAGATTGTCCCAAAAGACGCTGATCATAAATGTTTCTAAGAGTTTTGTTACCCAAAATAGAATAAGCCTCTTCAATCATCGATAGCAATTCACGCGCTTCTTGATCAGAAAAAATCGTGTAAATCGCAGGATTGTCGC
>JAYTTH010000348.1:0-5020 GCA_043745515.1 Pseudobdellovibrionaceae bacterium
GTTGCAAAATATCAAAACCGATTTATTGAATCGAGTCAGAGATGCTCGAAGTAGCCTTGATAATATGGAAACCGGAGGCGACGAAGCGGATCAAACCGTGCGCGTTCTTGCAGAACAAGAATTTGTAAACATGCAAGATCGACTAAGAAATCAATTGATTGAAATTGAAAGCGCCCTAGCGCGCATTGAAAATGGATCGTTTGGTATCTGCGAAGAAACAGAAGAAGTAATTGAAGCGGACCGATTAAAAGCGATTCCTTGGACTCGTTTAAGTATCGAAGGCGCGGAAATTCGCGAATCCCTTAATAAAAGATACGCTCGCGGCTAGGCGCCCCCGGCTCGGCGCCCCCGGCTCGGCGCCCCCAGTTCGGCGCCCCCAGTTCGGCGTCTCAACTAGTCTCTTTGTGAAATAATACACCATCCACAAAGTTTATATAGAATTCTAGCGGCAACGTTGCCGTCCCAATCATCGGCCTCATCGGGATTTAACCCACCGGTTGAAACTTCGTTGAGGTCAAACGATATAATTTTTCGTCCCGATTTAACAATAGACTCAAATAAGTAAAAAATCTGATCCACACTCAAGCCTCCCGGAACCGGAGTGCCCGTATTGGGACAAAAAACGGGATCCAAGCCATCGATATCAAACGAGATATAAACATTTTGCGGCAGTTCATTGACAATATCTAGGCACAGGTGTGACCAGGCTGTTCCCGATAATAATTTCTTTTTTAAATTTAAATCAAAAAAGGTTTTAATATCCGAACGGTTTTGAATAAAATCATATTCTTCTTGGCAAAAATCGCGAAGACCTACTTGAACTAATTTTTTTGGTTTAGATTCGTGAGTCATGACATTATACATGATGGACGCATGGGATTCTGTAAAACCTTGGTAGGAAGATCGCAAATCAGCATGGGCATCAATATGCAGAATTCCAAAATCACCCCGGTACTGTTCGCTAACGGCCTGAATAGCTCCCCACGGGGTTGAATGATCGCCGCCGACTAAGCCCAAAATTTTATTCTGGCTCAAAATAGATTTTGATTGTGCTTTCACCCAAGCGGTCATTTCTTGGCAGGCCGTGTTCACTTCTTTTGTCAATTTAGTTTGAGTTTGAATTTCCTGGCTTTGTTGTGTTTTCAATCCGATCACGGTTTGTGCTTTGGCCTTAAAAATATCATTTTTGTCTTTTAGTTCTTGGGGGAAAGGCCGCATAAAATAACCGGCTTCATAAGACTTTCCGGTATCAAGATCAAAGAGGTCAATTTGCTCGCTAGCCCGCCTTAAAATAACGGGACCAAAGGACGCTCCTGAGCCGTACGAGGTTGTGACTTCCCAGGGAACTGGCAACAAAACAATTTTGGACTCGATTTCAGTCGCTGGAATCCCAAAAATTCCAAAATCGGCAGACGTAGTTATTGAGGGGTCAAAGCGTATCATAATTCCTCTTTGTAATAATCTAGAAGTTAGTACTCTATTTTTGTATTGAAAACAACATTCTATTGAATCCACAACGATAAGATTTAGTATGATGGGGAAGTATGAATCGTCTAATTTTTTTAGCCATAATTCTAATCGGTAGTACTCATGTGAATGCGGCAAAAATTCGTGCGGGGCAGTTTCACCTAGCACTGAATGAAGATCCAGAAATTCTTAATCCACTGCTTTCGACCTCGGACTATGCCGTGGATGTTCAATCGTGGGCTTGCGATTCATTGTTAAAGCGGGATGTGGATACCTACAATTGGCAGCCTGGGATTGCCGAAAAATGGGAAATGGCTAAAGATAACAGTTCTATCGCTTTTACTATTCGGGACAACGTGTTTTTTCATAACGGTGAAAAACTAAAAGCGGAAGACGTTCGGTTTTCATTTGATGTCTATAAAAGGCCCGGAAGTGTAAGTCCTACAATAGCGAGTTATTTTGACGGTATCGACTCCGTAGAAATTCTGGGTCCGTCAAAAGTAAAAATTAAGTTTAAAAACAGCTATTTTAAAAATTTTGAAATAGCGGCGACAAATTGGATTTTACCAAAAAGTGTATATGACAACAAAATCCAGCAACCCAATCAGCTAGTGTGCGCGGGGCCCTATAATTTAGCTAGTTATGAAAAAAATAAGTCGGTAGTATTAAAACTATTTGAAAAATATTATGGTTTTAACGTCAGTCACCTGAAAAATTTTAATAATTTTCAAGCTATCGATTTTCAAATTATCAAAGACGAAGACGTTCGCGTTGAAAAATTGAAAAAAGCGGAAATTGATTATCTTGAATTTCCAAATGCAGATTTGTTGGATCGAAAACTATCCAATGATGCCGCTTCAAAAGCACTGATCAAAGTGAAAGTAGAAAATAAAATTCCTAAGGCATGGTCCTACATTGGTTGGAATTTAGCCAAACCATTATTTAGTGATCCAAACGTCCGAAAAGCTCTAAATCTGGCTGTTAATAAAGACGAAATAAATAAGACATTTTTTGATGGCCAATTAAATGTGATAAACGGGCCATGCAATCATAATCAAGAATATGGATCCAAAATTAAACCTTTTGTCCGCGACGTTAAAGCGGCAAAGTCCCTATTGCACAAAGCCGGCTGGGCAGATAGCAACAAAGACGGCATTTTAGATAAAACAATAGGTGGCGTTCGGCTGGATTTCAAATTTGTTTTATCTTATGCCAACCGAGATTATGAAAAAGTTTGGCAATATGTTCGTGAAGAATATCGAGCAATCGGAATTGAAATGGAATTAAAATATCAGGATTTCAATATTATGGTTAAAGCAAAAGATGATTTGAGTTTTGATGCCTTGGCCCTATCCTGGTCTGGTGGTGGCATTGATCCCGATCCAAAACAATTGTGGCATTCAGAATCAGGTACTAAAGGTGGTTCAAATTTTGTTGGCTACAAAAACATAGAAGTAGATAAGCTCATAGATTCTGGGCGGATGACCTTGGATCGTAAAAAAAGATCGATTGCCTTTGAAAAAGCGTATCAACTGATTGCCGAAGATAGTCCCTATTTATTTTTATACATGGACAAGTATTCCTACTATGCCCACGTTAATCGTTTTGCCAAATCCAAAGAATCCTATAATTATGGCCTTGGGCTCAATTCGTGGTCCTTGAGAAAATAAGGTTAGTCCGACGAATCAGTGACGATAACAAGCCCATCAAACGCTCTATTTGATCGAAGTTCGACAACCGTGCCTTGATTCCAAACTGATCGTTCAAGTTTATGCTTAAGTTTTCTTGGCCATGCCGTGGCCATATTGGAATCAACGACAATTCGATACGTGAGACGGTTACTTTCGGCCTTGCATTCAATGTACGAACTCCATTTTTCAGGCCGAGGCGAGGGCATAAACACACCACAACGATTGACTGGAAAATGAATTCGTTTTCCAAGTATTCGTTTACTTGAAATTTCCTTGTCCATAATATCCAGAGACCACTTTGGATCGAATAAATCATAGTCCATTTTCTTTGATTTAATTCGCATGCGAATTTCTCTAATCAATGGTTCAGTCTTTTTCAAATAAGTCGCTCTTTGTTTGTTTATTGCAACCATTTTTCTGGTTAGGTCATCCACAACTCGGCAGGCTAGCAAAAATTTGGCTTTACACGTTGGCACAGTCCAGCGAAGGACTTCCTCATAATCAGATCCATTCATGTATCCAAGGCCATATTTAAAACAGCGCTCTGGTGCGCGGACGCAGAGTTCATTTTCTATTTTGATTGTTGCCGCTTGATACCTTCCATCGGCATCCATTTTTAAAACGTCCTTCAGGCACTCGTCAAACCCGCCTTTATCGCAAACCGAATTTTTTAATACCGGAGTTGGTCCTAGTGTTTTCGATTGTGTCAGCGACACTAAACCTAGCCAAAATAGTATGAGAACGCTTGGTTTCATTTTCACAGAATAGTATTTAAAATAACAATATGTAAACAGTTACGAATGTGGTCTGGATATGGTTTTAAATTGCAAAACTCGTATTATTTTATGGGCCCGGCAGTACATCGTGACAGAAGCTGTGCCTGGTAGGCCGACCATAAGTCGTCGGAAGTCGCGTCAGGATTCGTTTGAATTGATTGATTCGATTTAATTTTTGGCATTGTTACAATTTTTAAACCAAAATAATCACGGCAATCGATCCACTTGGGAAACGCAATGTTTCCCTCGTCTTCTTTTAAAGACTGACCGACTATCTTTGGCTGCATTTCCAGCACAAAATTGTTGAAAGTGGAATCCGGAATCAGGCCATCTTTTTGAAACTTCTGGACCAGGTCCAGAGATGTGACAAACGATGTTTGATTCGCCTGTTTTGGCGCACCGATTGCTCGTTTGGCATGGGTGGAATATATCAAGTGTATGTAAACGAACATTGGAATGTTTGGATATTCAGTTTGAATCTGAGCATATACATAGGGATCACGCTCGCCATTGTCTCCTATTAAAACCATTTTAGTGGGCTGATTCTTTTCGATTAAACTACGAAGAGATTTTAATTTGAATTCTGTTTCGTGTAAATCTTTTCTCAATAACATTTGGCCTGCTGGAAATTTATTATAATGCAAAAATGCGCTATGAGCTGCGTGCATTAATTTGGCAGGCGCATTTGTTAAATAAACTATCTGGGCCAAAGGATCAGTTTCAAGATAGGCTTGATACGCTTGAGCCATTCCCAAAAAATGGTTATCAATGCGAGCCACAGCTTCAATTGCGCCAAGTCTATTTAGGACGTGAGAAATTTTTATTGTGTCATCTATATCTGAAACAAACAAAGTCGTCGACATAGCCGAAGCCGAAATAAAAAATAAAATTACAGAAATAATTTTCACGTCCCACTCCTAATTTTACTGCCAAATATTGGGAATTCGAGGTGCAGTAACATCCTGTTTGCCCAAATTGCCTAAAGTCCAATTATCTTCAAAAAGTGCCAGTAAACTATAAATACTCAATCCAACTGCCACATTGCCAACTTTGACCCGAGGGCCAACGATACTTGTGTAGATCTGA
>JAYTTH010000349.1:0-4987 GCA_043745515.1 Pseudobdellovibrionaceae bacterium
ACACCCTGGAAAATCGAACCGTTCCTTTACAACATTAAGGGAAATCAATAACAGATAAAAGGGGTTGACTCAGGCCGCAAGTCCTGTTGATCATTGTAATCTCTAGAACCAAGGAGAATTACATTGGATAAGTTATCGCCTCAAAACGAAAGCAAAGAAACAAAAACTCAAACGAATCAAACTACGGCCGGTTTGGGTTTGTCTGAACGAGAATTGGCTAAAAAAGATGTTGTTCAAAAAGATCTAACTTTAGTTTTAGATTGGATGGTAGCAAATAAAATTTTAGTTCTTCTCTTTGTGGGTGTTTTGGCTGCTTCTAGTATTGGCTATGTGATTTACAAACAAACTCAGCTAACGGCCCATTTAAAAATTCAGGACCAATACTTTGCGATTGAAAAAGACTATTTGAAAACTAAAGGCGATTTTGACGAAGCGGAACGCCAAGCCAAGGACGCTGCTGCAAAAGCGTTAGATAAAACCAAAAAAGACTCCAAAGCAAAAGACAAAAAAGACGAACCCCCAGTGGAGCCTAAAAAACAAGCGTCGGGTGATTTTGAAAAAGATTATGGTCCTATAGCGGCTCGGTTTGCCGAATTGACAAATACCAATCCAAAATCTGTTCCGGGAAAAGTAGCGAGCCTAATGCTCGCTGATCTCTATTGGGATTATAAAAAATTTGACTTAGCAGCCGGTGTTCTTGAAAAGTCAGTTGAATCTAGCCCAAAAGCTTTGGTCGACTATATGGTGATTAAAAAGCTGTCAGCGACGTATTTGTCGCAAGGCCAGTTTGATGCGGTAATTAAGAAGAATTCCTTGGTAATGGCGAGCAGTAAATACCCATTTATGAACTCATACTTTAAGTTGCAGATGGGGCTGGCTTATGAGGGCCTTAAACAATGGGATATGGCAGAATCGCAATTTAAGGACATCATTGCCAAAGGCGAGCAAAACGCAGCTTTGATGGACGAAGATGCTAAGATTAAAAATAAATTTGGGGCCGATCAGTCCGCCGCTGAACAAGCGCAAAAATTTCTTTTGCTCCTACGATTGAAAAAAAGCGATTCTCAGGCAGTGCTGTAGTGAAATCAATTTTTGTTTTGGCGGCTGCAGCTTTGGCTGTCGGTTTAAGTTCGTGTTCCAGTATTCAATCGGTGAAACGCGATTCTAGCAAAGATGTTCGCACTTCAGTCGGGTTTGTAAGGCCCACAGTAGACGCGGAAATCACCCGATTTAGGAAGATCAATCGGGCACGGGTGCTGTACACTGATAAAATGCTCATAACTTGCAACGGCCATGAAGGTGTTGTGGCGTTTGATATAAATTCAGGCCAACGGCGCTGGAGTTATGCCGTACCTAATGGTGTTGAAAAAGAACCTGTTTCGTTTAATGGCCGCCTGTTTTTTGGCGGCAACGACGGGTATTTCTACAGTTTAAATTTGGAATCTGGCCAAGAGATATGGAAAACTCATATTAAATCTGAAATTGTAACTACACCCGCCTACGATGCGCAAGAAGGTCGTGTGTATGTTGTGACAACCGCTAACTCGCTGTTGTCTTTGGAAGCAGAAAATGGTCATCAAGTCTGGTCCTATACGCGACAAGATCCATCTAGTTTTTCTATTCGCGGAGGAACGACGGCGCTGATTAATAAAAACCTTGTCTATGTGGGCTTTAGTGAAGGCTCGTTTGTCGCATTTAATAAATCAAACGGGACCATTAACTGGGAAATTCAGCTAAATAAAAACAAGCGATTCAAGGATATTGATTCGAGCGCAGTTTTAGAAAACGATAAAATTTTCGTATCCGGCTATGATGATAAACTTTATGTTTTGTCGGCAACTAACGGAGATATTTTAAATAAATTCGAAGCGGGTGGTTATGTTCCTGTGAATATCGATAAGGAAGTGCTGTATTACTCGTCAACCAATGGTAAAGTATACGCGCTCAATAAAGAGTCTTTAAAAATTAAATGGGAATATCCAGTTGCAGGTGGGCTGCCGACTGAGATTTCGCTTTATCGAGACTACATTGTCTTCGGCGAATCACAGGGGGATTTGGTTTTTTTAGATAAAACAACCGGTGAACTTCGAAATCATTTTGAACCAGGCCGAGGAATTCAGACCCCCATTGCTATAAATGAAAAGCGATCCGAGCTTTATTTTGTTTCTGGCGAAGCCAATCTTTATAGTATGGAGGTTGTATGGAAACCAAAAAACTTGTTTTCCTTTGCGGATTAGTTATTAGTTTGGGTAGTTGTACGTCTGGGAATTGCCGATCGCAGCAAATTAAATTGGAGCAAGCCGGGCCTGAAATGCTGCCAAAAGAAAATAAATTGCTGCCTGAACCAAGTCCAGTGGAACGCGTGCGTGTCTACAAGGCAAATGGATCGCTTCAATGTGCTCAGGGAAAAAGCATTGATCCCGCAACAATGGAAAAAGACCTTAAAGACATTCATGTTTATAAAGTAAGTGTCGAAAGCGATGGCAAGTTAAGGACGCAGGTATGCGGGTCGCCTACTGGCAATGCCAACGTTTATGAAATTGATAAAACAAACTTAGATCAAGCGATATCCCATGGATTTACCGAGTGGATACGATAGATCAAATTATAACAGGAGAGTAAGCGATGACTATTTTTTCAAAAATGATAATTATTGGTTGTTTAGTTGGGGCACGTCTTTTTGCCAATACTAATATAGTTGGAACCTGGAAGACAATTGATGACGAAACTGGAAAAGTTAAATCCTTGGTCGAAATATCTGAAACTAAAGGCGTTTTTACCGGTAAAATCGTAAAGTTGTTTCGACCGCCTGAAGAAGATCAAAATCCAAAATGTGATAAATGTTCTGGTGATAAAAAAAACCAGCCTTTGATCGGTCTTGAGATTTTATGGGGTCTTAAAAAAGATTCAGAAAATAAATGGAATGATGGCGAAATCATGGATCCAAAAAAAGGTAAAACCTACTCTTGTAAAATGGAACTAGTAGAAGAAGGAAAAAAGCTAAAAGTACGCGGCTTCATCGGTTTTTCATTGCTAGGTCGAACTCAGGTCTGGGAAAAACAAGACGAGCTAACCACTAGCGTGCCGGCCGCAACGCCTGAACCTGAGAAAGCAAAACAGTAGGGGTGAAAAAACCCTTTCTGCTACTTCTTTTTTTATCAATGGTTTCCTGCGCGTCACTTTTTATGCCTGATTTTGTAAAAGAAGAAATTCGACTGGGCGAAGAGTTTAAGGCGCTTCATTCTGATTCCTTTAAGACTCTTCAATATAAAGAACGTGATGTTTATTATACGCAAACTGGCTCTCCCGGGGCTCCAAAAATTATCTTTGTTCACGGATCTCCTGGCAGCTGGGGATCCTTTGTTAAAGTTCTCAATCGTCCTACCTTGCCTCAGTCGGCGCTTTTAATAGCCGCAGACCGATTGGGTTTTGGCGGATCAACGAAGGGTGGTGTTGCGCGCACTTTAGATGAACAAGCGGCTGCCCTGATGAAAATATTGGAACTTGATGACCCCAAACAATCTGCCATTTTAGTGGGTCATTCTTTTGGAGGACCGGTCGTTGCAAAAATGGCAGCGATGAAAGATCCAAGAATAAAATCAGTTTTGATTTTAGCGGGGTCCGTCGACCCGAGCTTAGAAACAACCAAATGGTATCAGATTCCTGCAGATTGGCTTCTTCTGAAATGGGCCATCCCAAAAGACCTGGAGACCTGCAATGAAGAAATTCTTGCTTTAAAACCTGAGCTTGAAATCTTGTCAAGCCAATGGATGGATATGACCGCTCGCCTGACTGTAGTGCAAGGACTGGAAGACGATTTAGTCCCACCTGGTAACGCTGACTTTATTCAAGAAAAAGCACGTCATTTACATCCCAAGATAATTCGGATTCCAAATAGAAATCATTTTTTGCAAGTTTATGAAAATGATTTAATTGAAAAACTTTTGGTTGAAGAACTTTCTGCCATTCGAGGTCAAAAGTGAGAACGCGTTGGAGAAAATTTGGATTTATTATTTGTTTTCTTTTTTTGGCGCTCTTCATTGGCCAAGTCAGTTTGTCCGAAGAAAGCGTAAAAGCCCCCCATATTAAAATATCCTGGCTGGCTCCTAAAACATTTGGAACCGGGTCGGATTTAATAGGGATTCAATATAAGCTAGACCCCCATTGGCATATTTATTGGAAAAACCCAGGTGATTCCGGGGCAGCGCCGAAGTTTAATTTTGTAAATCAGACTTCAGAAGTGGGTCCTATTCAATGGCCCTATCCAACTCGGTTGCCAATTTCTCATTTGGTAAATTTGGGATACGAAAAGCATGCGGCGGTCTTGTTTACAGTAAAAACTCCAGCATCCGATTCAAATTTAAAACTTGATGTAAAATTAGAGTGGCTTGTCTGCCAGGAATCCTGCATTCCTGGTCTTGCTGAATTAAATTTAAATCGCCCAATTCGTTCTGGTGCCAGCGACTGGACTGCTGAAGATTTAGCTATTCGGAATCATTTTTCCTCGCAAATTCCGCAAACGGGCGGTGACGGTTCCTGGAAAATTTCAAGTCTAAAGGTTATTGGCAACCAGCTTCATCTTCGTTTGGCGTCAAAATCCTTAGCGATTGCAAAAGACATTAGGCCGCTCGAGATTTTCCCAGTCGATGGTGAGTTTATAAATCCCCAAGCTCCGAAAACAGAAAATCCAGGCGATCCTACTTATATTTTTTCACTTGTAGAAGGCAAATCCCTGCCCTCCCGTTTAAACTTCGTAATCGTGGATGGCCTTGGTTTGTCGTGGGAACTCGAAAGTAAAGTCGAGGAATCCTTGACCAAAAGCGGAGTCGTTCCCACTGTGGAAGGGACAATGGAAAAACCATCATCCACGTTGGGCAGCGATTCCAGTGGTCTCTTGGCATTGTTATTTTTTGCTTTTCTAGGTGGAATAATTTTAAATCTTATGCCGTGTGTTTTACCTGTTTTATCTATTAAATTTCTATCGATT
>JAYTTH010000350.1:0-4946 GCA_043745515.1 Pseudobdellovibrionaceae bacterium
CCTAAGCGCCTGGCTGGTGTGGAATCTCTATTTTTATTGCTAGATAACTAGACTGTCAAAGTGTTGCATAATATCAGATATTTCAATTTCTAATGATAAGACAGGTCGATTTTTATCTGATAACCAAGATTGTTTTTTTTGACGTGTGATCAGTGATTTAAGAGTGGCGTAGCTATGGGCCGGATGTGTGTTCATATCCGACATAATATAATTGAACTCTTTTGAGAAAATCGAATCGTGCAAAAGAAAATCAAAACGTCCGAGATGGATCAGATTGAAAAGCCGATTCGAGAATTCGATTTGGGACGCTTGTAGCTCAGGTTTTTCAAACATCTGCCAAATATGTTCTAAATCATGAATCACAAAATCACGAATATTTCTTTTATGGTCAAAGGAATGTAAAAACCAATTGGCAGACCTTAATAAAGATACACAGCGAAGTCCTCGAGCTTGCATTTCAAGAACCTGCATCGGCGTTGGTAGAAAATCCAGTATCTGAATTGTATCGGGACAGTGAAAAACATGCAGTAAACCCAAACAGGATCGTAGGGTTTCTTTTTTCAGCAAAGACTGATTGAAAATGGCACCCATCGAGTAGTCATAAGGTACTTTTTTGAAAAATGAATGCGTTTTGAAATCAGGATCCATTTTAGGAAAAAAGTAGGATTGAAAATCATTGTCGCTATGGTAGCGAGTTGTGCTGAATTGTAGCCAATTTGAAGTTGGAAACAGGCTGTCATAGAGTACCAAAAAAATGGCCACAATATCGCCTTTTGAAAACGCGCCCTCTTGATAGAGCTTCCAATAGTATTCCAATTGTCGATTTAGGTTTTCTTGTGATGACATAGTAGATTGAAAAAAAAAGATTTCCTTAAAATTGGCAAATAAAAAGGAAATAACGCTTAAGGTCTTTTTATTTATTACCACGCTTTTTTGGACAATATCGTTTTTTCTCTGCCGATTTTGGAAAAGCGGCTTGCCAAAGATTAATTTAATTTTTCTAATACTTGAGACAGCTTCGATAGGTAGTTTTAAGGTTTGTTGAATTTTTACCAAGGAGGGGAAGTGAAATTAGCCATAATAATTTTGCTGAGTGCAATAGGGGCTCGGGCATTGATTGCCGATGGATCGGCGCCAGAAAACGATCGCACGTATTCCTTTTACTATCAATTTTCAGATAAATCTTTGACAAGCGCAGCCTTTAAATCGCCCACTGAACTAGTCGGCTCTTTCGTTTCGTCTATCCTTCCGGTGGTAAAAACAATTAATTTGTTAATGTGGAGTCTAGTTTCAAAACCTTTGCCGGTGGCTAGTGAACATTATGACCGAGCAAAGCATTTTGGTGATTGGATCGTGGACCATAGAAATGGAAATTGCCTGAATACCCGAGCCGTGGTGTTGGTGCGAGATTCTTTGTCTAAAGTGGTTATGTCTCCTAATAATAAATGCGCAGTTCAGTCAGGAAATTGGTATGATCCTTATGGTAACAAACAATACGCAAATGCCTCTAGTGTGCAAATTGATCACTTTGTCCCGCTTAAACACGTCTATATCTCTGGTGGCTTCCAGTGGGATCAGCGCACCCGTTGTTTATATGCCAACTATATGGGCTATCGAGGTCATTTAGTTCCAGTTTCAGGCACTGAAAATATTAAAAAATCAGATGCAACTCCGTACAGTTATTTGCCTCCTAATAGTTCATTTATTTGTAGTTACGTCGCTAACTGGTTAAAAATTAAAAAGTTTTGGAATTTAGCTTTGATTCCACCAGAATTGCAAGCGATCAGTGATGCCTTTAAGAGCAACCATTGTGACGTGAATATGTTTAACTTAAACGTTGATGAATTGATTCAGCAGCGCAATTACATGAATGCCAATTATAAATTGTGTGACAACAATTCCAGCCATCCCGCGCCCCCCGGGACAGTCTTTTAATGTTAAAATTTTTATTCGGACTCATTTTTTTATGTGTTGCGACTTTGTTGGGTTGGATTGCCTTTACAAAAGATAATTTTTGTATTTTTTGTACCTTTCGGTCGGATTCAAGTTCATTAAATTCAAATGCGATTCAAGGGTTGTTAGTTGACGATCTTAAGCTGGCAAAACAAAATAGCGAATTGCCCGAGATGTGGGGGCAAATCAAGGAAGTGCGGTATTTGTACCATTCTAAACGAGTACAAAAAACTTTGAATAATAGTCCAATATTAGCGATAAACAAAAGCGGTGATAAATCGTTGTTAGTAGAGTTTTACGATGAACCAGATAGCACTCAATATATTTTAGTACGATATAATATTTTAGATATTGCCTCTGGAAATACGGTCGGTGAGATTAACCGACGATTAAAGTTAGCAGAAGATCCAAAAGAAAAAAAGACATCATCGACTAAAAAGTAAAAAGCCAAAACATTTTCAGTATTTTGGCTTTTTTAAAACTATTCGACAATAATATCAATCTAGTCTTGAATAATTTTTTTAGCCACGTCTGCTTCGCCTTTAAGCATTGATGAATATTCAGTTTTTTGTGCAGAGGTTAATTCATCAACTTTCTGTTCGACGGCCGAAGAATTGCCAGGAGCTTTAGGCAGTGTTTTTCCTTGCTGTTTCTGTGCTTCAATCGCCTGAGCTTCTACTGATTCAGAAAATTGAGTCTTTAATTCTTGCAAATCGCCGAGGCTGATTTGAAGCACCACTGCTCCAGGGCAGCTTCCATGTTTAGAATTTGCGACTTGAACATCAACCATATAGTCTTTATCTTTCGCTTCAGACTCTTTAAGTGGTCTAGCTAAAGTAATGATGTCACCAGGACTTAACGAGCACGCAACTTGTTTTTCAGTTTTCTTGTCATAATACTGTGATTGAATTTCATCATCAGTATCCTGAATTCTGAATAAATATCCAGTTCGTTTCATAGCATCAGATAATGTCACCGATTTTCCATCATTGTGGGCAACCATTTCTTCTTTAATCTGTCCTGCTAATTTGTCTTTCACTAATAAACCGTCTACTTGGTCTCTAGCTGTGGCCATGGACGATGCAGAATACGCTTGAGTTTGGGCTACTTCAGCTCCTGAATCACTATTTGGACGAGCAATACTTTGCGGAACATTGCTACCACTTCCAAACTGTTTCATTTGTTGAATTTCAGATTGCAATTGATCAACGCGCGCGCTGAGTTCAGCATTGGATTGCGCCGTGTCTTGTGACTGTTGTTGCGCTTGCTGCGCTTGTATTTGGGCTCTTTCTGCTTCAAGTTCAAGAATACGATTGCGATGATAAGTGCTTAAGCTTTCTGCAAGCATCAAATTTCCAATATAATCGTATGGACTATAAAGATTGTAAGACGGAGCAAAATAATACGAATATGGATTGTATCTAGGGTAGGGGTTAAACAACCAAGGAGATGGATACCAACCCCATGTTGAATAGTAAGGAACTCGGTAAGGATTGCTATAAGAAATAAGTGATCCTAAAATAAATCCAGTCATAAATGCGGAAGCAAAATGGTAAGATGGGCTGTAAGAATGATATCCCCACGGATCGCTGTAATAATTGCGTGTTACGTAGGTATTATTTTGAATCACCACTCGTGACGTTCGACCTCCACCTAGATCGCGTTCGATGCGACCAGAGTTATTGCCTCGATAACTAACTGTTTGTTTACGTCCAGAGCTGTCCACTCCCGTGTACGAAGAACGAACTTGTCCTGTTTTGCTCACAGTTGCTTTTCTTTCATAAGGTCGACCAGCAGCATCCTGACCTTTTACAGACGTTCCTGATTTGCGACCATCGGCAGAATATTTAGCCTGAGTAACCACGGGACGATTGTTAGCGTCTCTTGTTTCCATTACTTTTGAACTCACGCGCGATTGACCAGTAACGGGGTCTTTTACAACGCGAATTTTTTCACCTGGTTTGTTACCGGGTAATTCAAAAGTATTTTTATTTAATTGTTTAGCACCACCGGACGAAATTTCCTTGCTAAGATCGCGGTGAGCATAATTACCATTGATGCCAGCTTTTGCCTGGACTGGAACCACAACTGGAACCACTTGTTGTTGACGGCCTTGCTGTTTTAAATCAGTTCTAGCTGGTGCTTCTTTTCGCCCTCCCGTATCTTGTGGGCGACCTTGCTGTTGAATTTTACTAGCTTCAGAACTTGGTCTTGCGCCGGTGTCTTGAGTGCGAACCGGTGCTTTAGTTTCTTCGCGTTCTCGTTTAACAGGGGGCGTATCGTCTCGACGAGAAGTTACTTTTGGTTCCTCTTTTCGAGCGGCAACAATCGGAGCTGCTCTTTCTGTTCTTTGAACAGCGACGGGTGCGGAGCGAACTACAGGAGCTGCTTTAGGTGCTGGCGCTTCTTTAGATCCTCCTTTACCTGCGACTCCGTCAGTGCGCATCGGAATCAATTCACCGTATTTATTTTCGTAATATTCTACAACAGAACTGTCCGTTGAAATATTTGAGTCAGAAAGGCCAGTTGAAGCATCAATAACAGATTGAGCTGATTCAACCTTTGATTCTTGGGCAGCAAGTGCCCCTGATTGAGACGACATCGTGACAAAAATTGTTAGACAGACTGCCTGTTTTAACGCAGATTTTGTATTCCATTTCATTTTAAACGCTCCTCAATAGGTAATTTTTATTCGCGAGATATGACGGTTCATTATTGATGCCAATAACTTTAATAACCATTTGCCTTCAAAAGGCCGTTAAGTGTAAAACTGTGGATCCTGCTTTGCACTCTATTACAAGAGAAAGTCGGTTTTTTTATATTGGAATCGATTTTCATTTTAAGAGGTGATAGTTGAAAGAAATCGTTCGTTGTAATTCTTATTTTAGAAATTTAAATACACTTGCTGCTATTTTGGTATCGATTTGTTTTGCATTTCCAGCATTTCCAGCTGAACAAACAATGTTAAAATTGCCACTCTATGCCAGGCCAGC
>JAYTTH010000351.1:0-4946 GCA_043745515.1 Pseudobdellovibrionaceae bacterium
CCCGATGAAATATCGCCAGCCTGAATCGTTCCTTGGTCCTTGATTTCTGGTCCCGAAATAAAAGAATCTACAATAGAGCCTTTTTCATCGATTTTATAAATCAATACGGATTGAAAACTGTCATAGACAACCAAATACCCCAATTTGGAATCAAACGTAGCGCTGATTGGTGTGCCAACAAATTTAACTGGCGTCGGATTCCTTTCTCCGTTCAGGGGCTGAACATTGATATTTCGCTTGGTTAGGTCCACAAAGTATTTCATACCGCTTCCATAAATCAAATAGTGATCTTCATCTGGCTGATCGACCTCGTATTGGCCCAAGTGAGTTGCAGAATCCAAATCAAAATGATGAACTTTGTGGATGGTTTTATCAAAAACAACGACCTTACCAGAATCGTCATCAGTAGACGATTGCAGCTTAGAATTATTACTAAGCGGGGCGCCAATCAAATTTTCAGCTTTGTAGTCCGGTGCCACATAGCCATTGCTGCCGGTGCAAGCAGACAGGCACAAAAAAGACGCCGATAAAGCGACCATAGTTTTAAATGAATTAGAGACCATACGTAACTCCTAAGAAAAATGAGGGCGTTTTTTGTGCTAAACTGTAATCAAACTCAGAATAATATAATTTATGTTGGCTGAATTCGATCCCCGTGTTCAACCAAAAATTATAGTTCAAAGGCAAATAAAGGCTGATCCGCGCGGCCGGGCTAATCGACGAGGAAGTGGATTCTTCGGCCGTGTAGGCATCATTCAAACTAAACTTACTGTCCATACGTTCATATAATACTTCGAATTGAATGAACGTATTCCAAAACTGATTAAGTGGATCCAATGTGTTGAATAGAAAATGTCGGTAAGTGATCCCAATAGCACTGGTGCTGCGGTTTTCTTTAATATTGGCGGAACCAAAAATTGTTTTTTCGCCGCCTTGGGTATCAAGTTGTAAAGTAAATCCAAAATTATAAAATGAATCTGGCTGATATTGATAAGCCACTCGATACCCCGAATTCATTCGAGTTTCAAAATTTGTATTTTTTTGGTCTTTAACTTGGCTCGGCGCTGACATAAAACTAAACCAGTGTTTTTTAGTCGATCGCGATTGCTTTAAATAACCAGAATAGCTTTGAAACACGTTTTCATCGATTGAAGTCAAAACAACCCCAGCCGCAGCTGCGTTCAGGAGATCCCGCACGCCGTACTCTTCGGTGAAAGGGCCAATTTTATCTTCGTCATCCAATGCGGTGTTTTCAAATTTGTCCATATGAAACAATTCGTGAGTCAACAGGAACATACGTTTTGAGGGAGTCAAATCTATGAATCGGGTTTGATCAATATAGATTTTCTTTTTGTCCTTTTGTGCGACGGCATCGACAACGCGAACCCCCACTTTGTCCGAATTTAACATCGACGATTCAACCCACTCGAATTGAGTTTCCCGCGTTGCTCTTTCTAGTTTTGTAAGCTGCTTGATTACAAATTTGTCACAGTATCGTTTTTGTTCATCGTTTAGTTTTTCAATCACTTCGCATAAATTGTGACTGGCATAGTTTTCTGGGCAAACGCAGAGATGTTTATTTGGTTCGGTTTCAAGAAGAGCCGCAATATTTTCAACAGCTGAACGCAATTGTTTTATACTGACCGCTAGTTCGACATCACCGGCTTGGCCGCCATTGCCTATAAATGTTGATGCCTGCGCCAGGGTAGTGATTATATAAAAGGTTAACAAAATCCATTTCATTTTAAATCTCCAGTAGGGGTCAAGTGTAAAGTCAGCTGATATAGGTTTTCGCCGTCAAGGGCGCGGGTTTCGCTAAAGTGTTTCAACGTGTCTGTAAACGCGCGAATCATATCTATCATTTCAAAATAGGTGGCTTGGTCTAAAGGAACTATAAAAGTATTAGCCAAACGTTTTTCTGTAGGAACCAGATCAAGACAGACCGTCGCCAGCTTCAGCGCTTTTTTATGAAACCGCCGCACGAGCATATGGGATTCTTTTGGTTCTTTAATAGACAGCGGCTGATCCAAAACTATTCTATTATCCAGTGTTTTTCTTAAGTATCCTTCGCGCAATAAAAAATGAATGCTTTTGCGTATGCTTTTTTCATCCGCAAGATAGGCTAGTTTTTTATAAATTAGTTCTGGGTTTTCCTGAAGGCCCTTAATTTGAAAGGCATCTTTGACATAAATATTTAGAAAGTTATTTAAAATCGAATCCGACACTTCATTGTGTTTTTTAATTTCTTTAGGTGGCGCTTTGTCTTTGATAAACTTCTGATTTTTAGCAGCAGGCATTTCTGATTCAACCAAATTTCGAAACGCTTGTTTTTCACTTGGGGACAATTTCAATAGCAAAGACAGTTCTTCCACGCGATCCAAACTGACTTTCCGTTTACCTTGCAGCATTAAGCTGACCAATGTTGGCGATACTTTTCTAAGCTTTTGGCACTCGTTACGAATTGAAAAATGCGGACGCTCTATTTTTAAATTAGCGAGCCTATTTTTGATAAATTCGGCAGACGTAGGTAAACGTTCGTTTTCGATGTCCATATGTTAGGTGTAGCCAATGATCGGCACGTTTACAATAGACCATGAAAAATTTTAGTTTACTTTGTAAACACTTCGCTGTAATTTTTTCTGGTCTGGTTTCGCTTAAAAAGCCAGAAAAGCAAGGTGACTGTAGTCAGATGGCCAACCAGAGCGCCTATCAAGATGTCAGAGAAAAAGTGGTCTCGAGTCGCAACGCGCGTGAAGGCCAGTAAAAATGCCACCAAATAAAACCCAACCCTAAAGCGTGGAATAGAAAAGGCAAAAAAGGTAGCGACTGTGAACAGCACCTGCGCATGGCCCGAAGGTAGGGAATGAAAATAGCCGCTGGGTTCAAAAAACGTGGTCATGGGATTAAACACATGAGGCTCAAAGTTTGTTGTAACAAAAGGACGTTGCCGGCCAAAAATCGGTTTAATTATATGAGTCAGGATTCCTGAGCCCAGCAATGAATACATCAACCAAGACGATTGCAAGCAAACCCGCCGAAGAACGTCTCTATTCATCGACCCCAGATTCCATTTTATCACGCTCCAAGTTCCAGTCCAAACCAGAAACGCAGGCACAAAGTAATTTTCAAACAATCCAATATTAGTGATGTCGCGGGCAAACTGCCATTTCCAATCATCATCCTTAAATAGAGTGGTCATGTTCTGATCGAGAAACACCAACGAAAGACAGGCCAAAATAGACACGGCTACAAACACGTAAGCGTCGTATCTAATAATGTCAGCCGATTTGAGATCATCCATTTTAGTTGTTGAAAACAGGTACATGCTTGTATTTTTTTCTTATTTGCAGTCAAAGACAAGCCTTGATTTCGTCTTTTTAGATGGCCCACCTATTGCTCTTATGTCGGGCATTGGTATTTTAACGAACCGATGGGGGTTACAATGAAGATGCAACAATATTTAGTTCTTACACTGGCTTTAGTGTTCTTTTCTGCGTGCGGACAAAAGAAAGAATCAGCTCAACAAACACCTGAACCGCAAAAAATAGAGACAGCGGCTCCGGGTCCCGTGACTCCGGCTGATCAAGCCAAGGCGGATGCAGCCAAAGCCGAAGCTGATAAAAAAGCTAAAGAAGGCCGTGGTTCGATGACTCGAAATCGCGCTGCTAAAAATAAAAAAATAGCTGTGAAAAAAACGGGCAAGGATAAATCTGCAGACAAATCAACTGGCAAATCTACAACTAATAAAAAGAGCGTCAAAAGCACAGACAGTATTGTTTCAACTGATGAATTGCAGTTAACTGGCGGCGAATCAAAATCTGGAATGATTTACACAGGATCAAATGCTGATTTTATCATTACAAAGCTATTAGCGGAAGAACAAGTTAAGCTAGCTGATGAACAAAACAGAAACGCAGTTCTAGCGGCCAACGTTTGGGCGATGTCTTATGTAATAGATAGTTCGGCTCAATTATGGATTGATATCGAATTTAAAAAAGGAAATGGATTAAGCAAAGTGCAAGTGAAGACGGCTTACAAGTCGGGTGCTGCTATGCAAGTTCAAGCCAATACGGGATCTGCGACGTCAATGGATATAACTGCAGACTGTTTGGACACGAATCTTATGGCCAACAGCTGTGCCAATTTGCTGGTTACATTTACTCAAGACGGGGCCCAGGCAACGGCTTTGTTAAGACAAACTCTGGCTAACGTTTGGTTTGAATACGAAAAAGTTCAAGAAGCTAACGAATACGCTACCCTTGTTGAATTTTTCAAGAATGCCAAGTTGGATATTGAAACGCCAAATAAGATTGATTTAGCCTATTTGAACACATTTGAGGTTGTAAACGGTAAGTCAGGATTCAAAGCGGTCATCGTTGGTAAGAAAAATCAAATTATAGCGTTTGAAGCTGATTTGCTTTTAAAATCGGATTTGTCGGCTCCGATGATTCCAGTAATTAAAGACACCAAGTTTAATGCTCTGGATTTGTGGATGGGCCGTTTACCTAGCAAAGATCTGGCATTCACGCATGCAATCTCAGATGCTCGTCTTGTTCAAAACAACACCAAGGGACAAATTACAATTGATATGATGGTCAATTCGGCATCATCTGGATCAAAAAATGCATTCACATTGAAGTTCACACGAATTTCTGTGGCTGCTGAGTTATAGTTCTGTTAGGGCCTCGGTAAAATCGTTAAAAATCATAGAGATATTTCAAAGAGTCTGCAGTGCGAAGGCGCATTCAGGCTCTTTTTTTTTGGCACCGTCATTGCTCTACAAAAGCGCGGGGACGATGGAATTTGAAAACCGGAATATTTTGACACCGGTTCTTGATAAAATGCCTTAGGCAAACAAAGCCGCAAGGTATCAAATTCCAAAGTTAAGCTAACAGATAGAAGGGTTTTGATTTTTAATAGAAGAGGCAAATGTCTCGGGGGACCTG
>JAYTTH010000352.1:0-4927 GCA_043745515.1 Pseudobdellovibrionaceae bacterium
GGATTCATTCCAGAGGCTCTCACTTTAGGTTGAATAGTAAAGGTTTAGAGACTTATAATCAAATCAAATGAATACAGAAATTGGAGTTAGACTTTCACGCGCCGACAGTTATCCCTTTGCCATGGAGATAATTGAAAAATTAGTTCACGCTGGCCATGTTGCCTATTTTGCCGGTGGATGCGTGCGGGATGCTTGGCTTGGGATCGAACCAAAAGACATTGATATAGCGACAACGGCCAAGCCGGAACAAGTAGAGTATCTGTTTCCCCATACTGTAGCGGTTGGTAAAAAATTTGGTATTATTGTTGTTGTGCAGAACAAGCAATCGATCGAAGTGGCCACATTTAGAAAAGAAAGCGACTATAAAGACGGACGTCGTCCAGAGGCAATCGAGTACTCGGGACCCGAAGAAGATTCTGTCAGGCGGGACTTTACGGTAAATGCCCTATTTTTTGATCCTACAACAAATGAAATGATTGATTTTCAAGATGGAATTTCCGATTTAAATCGAAAGCGAATTCGCTGTGTGGGGGTTGCTGACAAGCGATTTAGTGAGGATTATCTTAGAATATTAAGATGTTTTCGATTTGCACTTGTTTTGGATTTTGAAATCGAGCCCGCAACCCAGCAGTCAGCCCTTAATCACAAAGGCGGCTTAAAACAGATTTCACAAGAAAGAAAACGAGATGAACTGCTAAAAGTAGCATTGAGATTAAAAAATCCTAGAAAATTAATTTCAACTTTTTCTTCACAAAAGCTTTGGGAAGCCTATGGTTTGCCAAACGAAATGATCTATTATAAGGATTATTTTTTTAATTCTTTGATCAATTCTGAAGCCGCTTTTTTAATTCAACTTTTGTGGGATCTTGAAAGCATGGTGGATTATAAAACGTGGCTTAAGGAATTTAAATGTTCGACCGACGTGCGCCAATTGGTTATGCGGTCGTTGGAATTTAAAAAAAACCGACACGCGGTTTTGGATTGGTCGGATGAAGATCTTCATTTTTACTGTTTTAAAAATGATTTACGCGACGTAGTTGAATTGTTGCTTTTGGAAATGAAAAGTCCATTTTATGAAGTGAACCCACACACGAAAGATACAGTTAAAAGTCTTGAATTGCTTAGTCGCTGGATGACTTTTTATGCTGAAAATTTGGTTAAACCCCTTGTCACGGGCGACGATTTAAAGACTCGGTTTCAAGGAGCCGAGCTTGGGCGCATTTTGGATCTGCTATTTCGCAAACAACTGGTTCTTAAATGGAGCAGACGGGACCAAGCACTTCAGTGGTTAGCGTCCAACCCAGGGAAAGACTAAATATGGCCAGCTATGAAAATCATTTTCCTTCAACCTGGCGCCGAATCATTGCTCATTTGAATGATCAGTTTTATATAGTTCTTTTGCAGTCCCCAGTGTGGATTGCGGTTTTAATGGATTACCATAATTCTGAAAAAATACGGATTAGCTGGCCTCATTTGATTTATGTTATTTTTGTAAGCTTGGCTTATGAAATTTTGAGTTTGTATTTCTATTCTGCAACTTTAGGAAAATGGCAGCTTGGTTTGCGAGTCTTAAGCAGAAATGGCGAAAGTGAGCTTGGTATGGACCAAGCCATTTTGCGAGTGCTTGTGTCGCGGTTGAGTTTTTACCTGGGCTGGTCCATTTTTGCTTTGGCGTTCTTTCGACACAGCCGAACTCATTTGGCTGATTGGGTTGCTGGCACCCAAGTGGTTTCCACTAAACCCAGAGAAAGTCGACCAAAAATTCGGTTGGTAATTGGTGCCGTGTTGGTATTTTTGACTGGGACAGAGTCCATAAAGTCATCGATAGTTAAAATGAACAGTTTGGTTTGGCATCGGCCATTTATTTATTTTCAATCGGACGATTTTCTAAAATGGTTTGAGGGCGTTGAGGTGATTATTAAGGATGCGGATGAAGAGGACGATGACTAGCGATCGTCGACTCCAAATCCTTCATTGCGTTGATAGGTTTTAAGGTAATCGTTCAGCTTTTTAGTACTATCAGGGGTTAGCCGCATAAATTGCAAACCGCCCAAATAGTGGCCCATAGGATGGCCTTCGATAAGCGTCAGCCATTTAACATCGCATTTTACTAAACCTACTTTGGGACCAAAGCCTTCATTTGTAAATTCGACTAACACCTGAGTCCGTGCGCTTAAAAGTGTAGTGGTGGTTTCAAAACAAAGCCCCCCTACACAGCAATTTCTGATTTTGGCTTTAGTTATGATTTTACCATTCAGGTCATAAATACAAATGCCACCTTCGACGATGACTCGAACTTTGGCATTGTCCCGAATTTTCAATATGTCGCGGGTTTCAATATTTAGAACTTTAGCCAGTAGACTGTCGAATTGCTCTTGGGCAAGGGATTCGGATTCCATCGTATTTAAATTGGCTTCGAGTCCCAAAGAATTAGGGTCGATTTTTCGAAGCAAACCTTCTAGCTGGGCAAGCCGCGTGTTGAGTGTGTCCATTTCTTCTAAATCAAATGACGGTTCAAGGGTTGGCAGAATGGGTGCTGGATTTAAGATCACGGTCGTATCTGGCTTTGGAACAGGTTCTGGTTTAGCGAATAATGTTTGTTGCGCTTCTTTATTTAATTGAAAAAGTTCTGACTTTTCGCCAACAATTTCAGTTGCGAAAAGGGTACGTACAAATGTTCCGGTGTCCGCATAAGAATAATTTGGAAAATAACGAAGCATTATTTGGCGAAGGGCGGTTTGAAATTCTCGCGCCGTCTGATATCGGTCTGCTGGATTTGTCTTGAGAGCTTTTAAAATCGCTAAATCTAGGTCGATTGGTATTTGATCATTGTAGTCCGAGGGCGCTGCCGTGTTGTCGTTTCGAGTCGCTGATTTTCGCTTAGAGGCTTTAGTGGCTTGTTCAAAAAATCGAATTAAAGTCAAAAGTTCCCAGGCAACTATGCCCAATGAAAAAACATCGGATCGTCCATCTAAGACTTCACCTTTGGTTTGTTCCGGAGATAAATAGGCCGCTTTGCCTTTGATCGTGCCGACCCTTGTTTTTTCATCTAAGTTTCCGCTGGCCTTAGCGATACCGAAATCGATGACTTTCAAATTGCCTTCATAAGATACAATCAAATTTTGCGGTGAGATATCTCGATGAATAGTATTTGCGCGATCTCCGGTGACCCCATTTATAAAAGTATGGGCATAATCCAATCCTGCCGCAGCCTGAATGACAAGGCTGAGCACCACAGGAATGGGAATCATCTCTGCTTGCTTTTGCACTTTGGTCATTAAGTCTTTCAAGTTTTTACCATCTAAAAACTCCATGGCTATAAAGGGCTGGTCGCCCACTTGTCCAAAATCATGAAGTTGAACCGTGTTGGGATGACAAAAGCCCATCAGCACTTGGATTTCGTTTTGAAACATACTCAGAAACATCGATTGATGAGAAAAATGGGGCAACAAGCGTTTGATGACTTGAACGCGGCCATTGCCCATATGCGAGCTTGGCCGAGCTAAAAACACTTCTGCCATTCCGCCTTCGGCAAGCTTTTTAAGCAAAATATAATTGCCAAAAACTTCAAATTTTGGATCTGGTTTCAGCTTATGAATTTGACTCATTTTTCGTTCCTTAAATTCATGTCAATGGCTCGTATAAATAGTCTAACACGATCTTGTGGTTGTGGATAAGTCTGGTATTTTGTCTTTTTTCAGTACAGGCTTTTTCTTTTGTTTTTTGTTTAATTAAATGACTATGTGGTCAAAGATCAAGTGAGATTTGGTAAAAAAAAATGATATTTTTGATGGTTATTGAAATTTCCTGATAATTAGAAATAAAGTCTAAAAGGTCTTAAGCAATAAACGGCTGTTAACTTGGCATTAATTGGAAACCGATAAAAAAGTAATTTTTTATTGAAACACAAGGGGTTAGAGAGACGTTTGCCTCAATTTGATATAGGGCAAAAGATTGCAACACGCTTTTATAGGAGGCTTTGTGGTTAATACTTTTCGAATTCTAGCTGTTCTATTTCTTTTTGGAATTTCCAGCACTCAGGCAACTATTATGCCCTTGTCTAACACTGAACTCGCTCAATCCTGCTATCAAGGATCTCCGGAGCTTTTATCTGATAAATGTTTTGGACGTGAATATTCAATGCAATATCCGCCCAATTTTAGAATGGATGGATACCCAGCCAATTCTGATTCGCAATTATCCGGCATTTATCAAATTCTAAATGCTCTTCAAGGAAGTGGATCGTCTTCAATTATGCCAGGGTCGGATCAACAATACGCGATGGGTGCCTTGTTAGATTGGAGAGGGACATCGGCTAATCTTGGGCTTATGCAAAACTCAAATCCAGGTGAATTAAGAAATATTTTGAATTCCGCGGGCGCCTTAAAATAGAAACGCGTAAGTCGCCGTTGGGTCTTTTGAAAAAAATGAAAATTTCGATATTTCAGTTGTCGTAACATAATGGATCTAAGGCCAGGTGCGAGTTTTGAACAACAAAATTCGACCTCTTAGACTTGCCTAAAGCCGAGTTCGGTTAATACTCTTAAAATTATTTATTTGTTGGATTATCCTGCTTTAATTATGAAAAACTTAATAGTCCGCGGGAACATAGTCTTCATAAGAAATTCTTGATTTAGGGACCTATGATACGGCCGGTCTAGTTTTTAAAAACTAGAGTCTGGGAAGCTTGCTTAGAAAAAAAATATTGGGCAGACTTGGACTCAGGTGGTGTGTTTCAGAACTTTCACCGGGGGGTCTAAAGTCGTTTTTTCTTCAAAGTAATGGAGGAAAGTTTAGTCTGAGCCAGGATGGCAAAGCAAAACGATCCGAAATTAGGGACAAGAAAGAATTTTCAGATTAACCGAAAGTTTAGGAACAAAGGTCTTAAGGGTAACAACAATTTAGCGGGAGGGAGCAAGGATGCTCA
>JAYTTH010000353.1:0-4863 GCA_043745515.1 Pseudobdellovibrionaceae bacterium
GACTGGTGTCTATATCAATACTATGAATGGTGCTGGCATCACAACTTCATATGGACTCTATCAAGCCAGTTCTGGAGATAATAACTATTTCGCTGGCAACGTGGGTATCGGCACTTCGAATCCCCTTTATAAATTGACCGCCTTTAGTGGAAATACAGGTGTCGCGTTTACAACTACAGATTGGGTAGCTCCATTGTTCGGCTCTGGACTAATCTTTTCGCAAGGAGCCGCGACCGGTAATACTTATAGTTCGATCAATGCCAGGATTGATGGCGGCAATACTTCGGGCAATTTAGTCCTGCAGACTTCGGGCAACGTAGGTATCGGGACAACAAGCCCATCAGAGCTCCTTGAAGTTTCGGGTAATGCAAAACTAAACCACCTCATTGGACGAACTTCCGCCCCCACTGTGGCGGCTGGAAGTGCAGCCCTCAGCGGACCGACAGTTTCTGTATCCGGTTCAGATTTAGGGTCTGTCCTTAGCGTTACAACAGGAACGGGTTTTGCGGCAACCGGTATCCTTGCGACTGTGACTTTTAGTAACAGTTATTCGGCAGCGCCGACGTGTGTATTTTCTGCTGCCAATTCGAATGCGGCTTCGTCGATTTCAAAATTTTACATCACGTCAACCTCGACAACCTATGTTATTAATGGCATCGGTCCCGCCGCATCTACAGCCTTCATTTTTAATGTACTTTGTATTCAGTAATATTAAGAGTCGATGTCGGAATTGTGCAATTCGGAATTGTCTCAAATTGAGACGCTCTTTATACCTGTATTATTTTCCAACAAAGAAGTTACTCAAATTGTTACTCGCGCATTCAAATCCAAATGATTGGCTCTAGAGCCATCTAATTTATGGTACTGGATTTGTTATAGACCTTTATAGGAGTCTAAATGCGCTATTCAATCAAACCTATAATTCTATTTGCTTTCTGTTCCTATTTTTTAGGTGCTTGTAACGGCGTTAAATTTTCTCAGACTTTAGATTGCCAGAAAGACGGCACCTGTGTGGTTCAAAACGGTCAAGCTACCTACCCTGCTCAAGATTATATTGTAGATGGTGGCAAGGTTGATGTACTTATTGTGAATGACAATTCAGCGTCGATGTCCTTTGAACAAAAGCAAATGGCTTCGCAGTTTAGCTTGTTTATTCAAAATTTAGAAAGCAAATCCGTTAATTATAGGATTGCTTTTACCACAACTGATATTTCAACAGCTCAAAATGCAGCCCGTGCTATTAATGGCAACGGCGCCCTTCAAGATGGGAAACTAATTGCCTTGTCAAATGGAAAAAAATTTCTATCCAAAGATGATGGCGACGTGAACACAAAAATTAGTATTTTTAAAACAGCAATTGAACGCAAAGAGACGCTAAGCTGCGAAGCCTTTATTAATAGTTGGATCAGCTCTGGAAAGACCGTGGACGATACGGCCTACGCCACAGGATATTACAACAACTGTCCATCTGGCGACGAGCGCGGTATATACGCAGCACAGTTAGTCACTAAAAACAATCCAGACAGTTTTTTACGCGACGACGCTGACTTTCATATTATTTTTCTGGCCGATGAAGATGAACGCAGTCAGTTGTATCTTACAGATCCGGGAAATTATGGACTTGATGCAATGGACACTGGGAAAACTTTGGCGCAATTAATTCGATCTACATTTCCTAGCAAAAACTTTGGTATTCACCCAATCATCGTTGCCGATGCTTATTGTCTGCCTATACAAAATGCCCAAATGTCCGGTCTTGTTCACGGCAGCTACGGAACCGAATACAATAATGCTCGCAAAGAAGCCAAATCGATTATGAATACTGAACGAGCACAAAAAAGTTTAGCACCGATTGATATGATATTAGGCGATATCTGCGCTAAGTATGAAGATTACGCAATACAAGTTAAATCTATATTTGATAATGTGGTTGGGCCCATTGTTGATAGTTATGCTTTGAAGTGTTCCAACCCAACAAATTTAACTATTAATGTTTCAACGTCGGATTCCACAATCACCCATCAAATTGTCGGAAATGTTATTAAGTTTAATAAAAAACTTCCAGTCGGCACCCATGTGACCACGAGTTCGTATACGTGTCCCGAATAGTTTCAGTATCGCCAGTATAAATCCAAAAACACAAAATAGCCCTCACTGTAAGACCATCGATCGCTTTTAATGTCGATGGTATTTAGGCTTAAATGCATATTTATTCGATCCCAAATACGGACGTAGGAAAGATAACCACCGATAGTTTTTTTCTCGAAATTATAGTTCGGCCCGACCAAAATTCGATCCCAATCTCTTAAAATAAATTCATAGCCCGTTTGAATCGAACTGGAACCAAATGATTTAATAGCCGTCGTTTCTGCCGCACGATCGTAGGCTAAAACCGCCAAGCTCAAAAAGTTATGAGTAATCATTGTAGCATTGGAATAGGAATCCCAAAGAAAGGTCACATTGACGTTACTTTGAGTCGATCCCGGTACCCGAGTAAAAGAAAATTGGGTTGACAAGGTATTTTCATTCGTTGAATGAAACCTAAATTTTGCAAAAAAGTTCAATCCTCCGGCTGCATTGACAGGCGCGGTTGTTCCAACGGTCAATCTAGGATACATACCATAATAAACTTGTCCTAAATAGCTGAGGAAAAATTCGTCTTGATCCAATGTGGATGCGGTATCACCTATCAAAAATCCTTGAGTAAAAAGTGGTTTGTAGCGACTCGATACATTTTCACCAGTAGAGCGAATCATCAACTGAGTGCTGCCTCTATAGTTTGAATTTTCAGTGACTAAAATCAATGGGCGCAAATAGTGACCTGGAAAAACTATTTGATCATTAATGACCCTTAGCAAAATAAAAAAGTTTTCTGTGTAACCAGAGGTCGTTAAATTGGAATTTATCAATTCCGCCAAGCCAATTATTTCGTTTGTTTTTTCTGAATGAACGCTAAACCGATCACCGATTTTTAATTTTTCATTGTACGTGACGACTACAAACGTTTTTTCGTCTTCAATTCGTTTAATAGTTAGGTCTGTTTCGATTTTAGCCACACAGGTAAGACTAAAAAGCAGCAGAAAAAGCACGCGGATCATGCCAACGGTATAACGTATATTTGAGGATTAGGCTATTTTTTTAATTTGATCAAGCTTGCCCCTAAGGACTGCATTTTCAGATCGAATTGTAGCCATATCATGGGTCAGCTGATTGACTTTACGTTTTAAAAAGTCATTTTCATCTTTCAGCGAATCGAGCTTGTCACTTGACGGCCCATGGTTTCGCGACGCTCCACTGAAATCCAACTTCACTTCATCTTCGTCATCCGAATCTGTAGCTACTTCTTTTGCCTGAGTCTCTTTAGAATCCAGCTCGGTCACTTGCCCGTGCTGCTTTTGATTTATCAATTCTTCGATATTTTCTGGAACGATCAAATCCGGATTAAATTTTTCAAGTTTAATAACCCCTAGTTGTACCAAGGCTCTGGTTTCAATTACAATTTTATGCAAACATGTCGCAATTTCTGCCGGGTTAGGATTTGTTTCATCCACTAAATTTAAAATTTTTCGTTTGTCACTTTGAGTAAGCACTGAAGTGATTTCTTCTTTTTTAGGTTGATCAAAATGGCGCAAAGCCACAGCTAAAGTCAGTGGCTGAATTCTAGAGATAATTTCATTTAAAGTGTCGCGGGGCCATTCTACAATTTTATCCACCGACAAAAGTCGTTTTTTAAGTTCGACTTCCCAAAGAGGACTCTCTTGTGAAATGAGTGCCAAAAATTGATCTTGCTTTGTCTTTGAAGACGTCTCTAGCAAATTCAATAGTTGAACAAAGCCACCTTTTTTTTTGTAACGATCTAACATTCCCATGTACTTCGTTTCGGGAATTCAATTCTTTTCTTTAAATGAATATCTGTCTCAGATAGATACGAAAAAGAACCGATTGTTTCGAACTTTTAACAGGCTGGGCAGTCAAAAAAGTTTGCGTCAGGAGATGCCGTCACAGTGCCGTCAGTCGCGTGCAGATTGACAGAGCCGCCAAGGCCACCAGAATCATCTTCTACATCAACAACACAACTTCCACCAGGTGCCAAAACAGCGCCTGAACAGGTATTGCCAAATCCTAAACTGTAGATACTAAATGATCCACTCACTATATTTAAGGTGAAAGTAATTGTTCCGCTGGAACCTGTGCCCGTATTGGTTAGGGTGGCCACTTCATGTCCTCCAGGAAAGATTCCGCCACCACCACTCCATGAAAGCACGGGGTTAGTTACCACATTTTTTTTCGGAAAAAATCCAAACGGGATAGTTCCTCCGGCAAAGCTGCACGGTGGAGGTAAAAAAACAAAATACAACGCAATAATTAATTTCATTAAAATCCCGAGTTCCAAGAAACGTATACAACTGCACCGACCCTCATTAACGTATACACCGTGTGCTTCGAGCTTGTACGAGCTGCGTTTGCCGGATTGAAACGATAGCTTACTGTCGCGGCATCAGTGCCTGTGGTAGATGTGCTAAAACTACATTGAGTGGTACCGGAATCTGTAACCACCAAAGTGTATGTGCCTCCATCTCGAAGATTTGCGAAGGCCAAATTAGAAGCGCAGTTGTAGTCAGTTGAAATCGCATTGCCATTATTCCAGTTGATCGCCGTTGTTCCTGCGATAATTGTTTGCGATCCCGTCGACAACTGTCCCGAGGTGCGAATATTACCGGTTACTTCGAGTTTTTCTCCAGGAGTTGTATTACCAATGCCGACATTGCCAGCGAAATAGTTATTATCTCCAGAACTGGCTTGATAGAGTCCATATGAAGTTGTGATGCCAGCACCATTCATAGTATTGATATAGACACCAGT
>JAYTTH010000354.1:0-4843 GCA_043745515.1 Pseudobdellovibrionaceae bacterium
TATTATATTCAGTATAAAAAGAATCGAGCGTAGAGCCCGGCAGGCCCATAATTAATTCAAGTCGAATTCTATACCCACTGCCCACAACACTTGAAATAAAATCTAGCTGTTTTTGAACTTGAAACATTGATCGATTGACGGCTTTAGCGCTGATTGGGTCAGATGCACTTACTGAAAAATGATAATCATAGTCATATTGAATTCCCGATTCAATCAGCTTGCGATCAATCAAATTAGCAGTTTCAATATCTTTTTTTGTTTTCCCGTCAAAACCAATTTGTAAATCCCATCCAGATTGAGACCGCGCAATTAAGTAATCTACAATGGCAAGATCACGATCTTTAAAAATACCAAAATTGGCATCACAAAATTCGATGTACTCGATGTTGAGTTCTTCCATATACGATAGCTCTTCTTGAATTATTTCTGAACTTTTGCGTAAAATTTTATTTCCAATTCCACCACCCCAGTCACAATAAGCGCAACTGTAAGGGCAGCCTCGGGTGGTTTCCCAAATCGTAGTCAAACGCGCGCCTTTGGCTTCGGCCATTCGTTTCAAAACAAGCACTTCAGTTTCATTTCCTTGAAACAATGAAGCTGGCCAAATAAAATTTTTTCGATCAATGCTCGTGGAAGACTTATACCAGGTCTCTCGATCTTCGGTTGGGTAAACACAGAGTGGAATATGATTGGGTTTCAAATTCCCTTCACTCACTTGATCCAATAATTCGCGAATGAATTCTTCTCCGTTACCCTCGGTGGTCGCTACCAAATCTACCCACCAATTTTCTTTAAACCAATTTGGACGGTCGTATTGTACTTGAGGTCCTCCGTAAACCAAAATCGTATCTGGCAAAACCATTTTTACCGCTCTGCCTAAATCCAAATTGGATTGATAATTCCAAAGATAATTGCTGAATCCAACGATCTTAGGATTTTCAACTCGAATGAGTTCCACCAAGTCTTGAAATGAAAAGCCATCTACATTTCCAATTGGCAACGGCCAGGCCCATCTATCACTATGCCGGCCAAATTCCTGGTAATAGGACTTAAAAATCAAATACAAATAAGGTAATGCATTACTCATATTATCAGTTTCAGGATTTACTATAAAAATTGAATTTTTCATTTTTAAAAAGCTTACTAGTGGGATCTCTATAAATCTAGGTATTTTTCGATTGCTGGCTTAACAGGTATCAAAAAAAATGGATACCTAGCAGGATCAAAATGGGTCAACGCTAAGAGTGCCTTAAAACAGATTTCTAATTAGTTATCAATTTGATACGAATCTAATATTCCTTTTATTTGTCTCAATTTAGCCGATACAATAAGGGTGAGGGATTAATGAAACTAATATTATTTTTTTCTCTGTGTCTTATTTTGTCGGCCTGTCAAACTAATCTGTCTCGCCAATTTGAAAAAATAAAGCCCGGAGCAGATAAGGATACCGTTTTGGATATGCTCGGTTCGCCCAGAAACATCACGCGAATGGGCGGTGAAGATCGCTGGTACTATATGTATTACCAAGACGAAATTCGTCAGCAAAAAGAAGTTCATTTTAGCAATGGCCTGGTAACTTATTCTGGCGAACGTCAAAAACCAGCAGTTGAAGTTGATCCTGTTGCCGTCGACCAGAAAAATATAGAAATGAATAAAAAATACGAAGACGAACTCGAGGCTCGCAAAGCAGCTTCAAAAAATGCGTTCAATAACTATCAAAAGTATGAAAAAAAAGTGAAAAAAGAAGATGAAATTCAATATCTTCCTGAGTTTGAATCTGTAGAGTAGATTTAAAATCTATTTTCTAAGAATTTTGGGCTGAGCCAAGTAGTTATTGTCAAATGTCGGCTTTTTAGCAATCTCTGAATCTGTTTTTTTTTCTTCTTTTACTCCGTAGTGACTTTTTAATTTGGAAACGGTTTTTTTGATTTGAACTTCAATCGTTTGAGACTTTTCATAATCGTCCAAAGATTTCATTTCAATTTTTTCATATTTCCGTTTTTCAGTGATACCTACATCAGGATAGCGATATTTCAGCAACTGCGCATTGGAATTGTATTCATCAAGCATTTTAGTAAGCTCCTTGTGTTCTTTTAACAATTCATTTACCAACACTTCTTGTTCTGCTTTATTTTTTGCATGTTCTTTGTGATGAATAATCTCTTTAATCGTATCTTCTTTTGTGGCAATTTTTGCTTTTAAGGATCCCAAGCCTGAAACTACATCGGACCACTCACGAGTTCGAACCTGTTGCTTTTTATCTTCGTAGGATATCTTGTCTACTGGGGTTGCAGCGCCCTCTGGAGCTGCGGCAGCTGCGTGTTCCCCACCTTCGTTGGCCAGGATTTGGATTGAAAAAACGAACACGAGGGCCATCCAATTATTGCGTAGAAACATGATGCCTCCAGTTAAGACCAAGACCCAAAGGCGTGATTCTTTTTACTAAAACTATAATTTTGGGAGCTGAAATATTTTTTAATATCAATGTGCCATCTTTAATTTTTTGACTTAGTTCTGGTAAGTTCCAGCCGAACCGTTTATCATCCAGAGCTTCCAGTAAATCTCGTTTAATTTCAGCCAAATCAATTCCAGAAATTTCAATATCAAAGGAAAGAATACCCGCTGTGCCGACATCGTTTCCAAAATCGCGCACATCCTTAGTGAATTCCTTAAAGGCGCCAGTTGGAGGTTGTGACATTGGGTTCGAAGGCTTTGAAGGTGCAGGGTCTGTATCTTGCGGTTGTGCAGAATTCTGGTTTGAATCAATGTTGAAAATATCATTTGAATTCCCAGATGAGGGATGGGCATAGGGATCACTTTCAGAATTCTCATTAACCATATTATTAAGAGTCATTGGCTGATCCGGCAATATCACATTCACTGCCAATTGCGATTCCTCTAAACTTACATTTTCACCCAACATAGGTTCTTTTGAATTTTCCGGAGCCCCATCAAAGCCGATAAAAAATTCGGCCTGACAGTGTTCGCATCGATAAAGAGTCCCAAAGTGATCTTCAGTTACAGCGATGGATTGGGAACAATTCGGACATTGAGTCATTACCTCAAATTATCGTCTCTTTTGATCCTTTTGTAAACGCCGCCGCTGTTCCCGATTCATTTTTGGATCTTCAGTGGGACCGCTATTGAAGGTCATACGGTTTTTAGGCTTTTCTGGTGCTATCATTCCTTGACCAATGTCTTGCTCTTGTGGCGATTGATAACTCAATTCATCTAAATCTGGCTCATCAGGCATAAACGACTGCAAGGCTTCTTGTGCCTGACTGGCTACGATTTTGACCTTCATTAATTTTTCAGCTACTTCTTGTTTGATTGCTGTATTTAAATATTCAAAAGCCATAAACGCTTCTTTTTTATATTCAATCAAAGGATCTTTTTGAGCATACCCGCGTAAACCGATCCCTTCTTTCAATTTGTCGATCACTAGCAAGTGTTCTTTCCATTTCGTATCGATGCTTTGAAGTAAAATCATTTTTTGTACTTGTTCAAAGTAAGAACCCATATCGGCTTTCTGACCTTCATAGATTTTTTTGATGGCTTGTTTAATTGCTTCGGTAATGCCGTCTTGGGTCCCGCTCAAAACACTTGGATCAAGTTTGATTCCAAATACTTCCATCAAGGAAACATTCAAGCCGTCAATATTCCACTGGGCCGACGGGGTTCCTTCTGGTAAATTGACATCCAAAATATGAGACGTCACATCCCCAAGCATTTCTAAAACAAGAGCGATCACATCACCACCAATAAGCACATTTCGTCGCATTTGGTAGATAGCATTTCTTTGAATATTCATGACGTTGTCGTAGTCGAAAAGATTTTTACGAACATCAAAATGATGGCCTTCGACTTTCCTCTGAGCACCTTCGATTTGCGACGTAACCATTTTTGCCTCGATAGGTTCGTTTTCATCAATTTTCAAAAACGTCATCGCTTTTTGAATTTTTTCCCCGTTAAAAATTCTAAGTAAATTATCTTCCAAAGATAAATAAAATCGGGATTCTCCAGGGTCACCTTGTCGACCTGATCGACCACGTAGCTGATTATCAATTCGCCGTGATTCGTGCCGCTCAGTTCCTATAATGTACAAACCACCGGCGGAAATAACGTCCCGCTTTTCCTGATCACAAACAGCTTTATATTTTTTAAGCGCTTCTTCGAACTCGGGTCCTTCTTCCATTTTGGTTTCCTGGCGGGACAAGCCTTCGGCGTTTCCACCCAAAACGATATCAGTGCCTCGACCGGCCATATTAGTCGCAATCGTGACAGTTCCTTTGCGGCCCGCCTGAGCCACAATTTCAGCCTCGCGTTCATGGTGTTTGGCATTCAAAACTTGGTGACGTACACCTTCTTTTTTCAAAAACTGACTCAATAATTCAGATCGCTCGATGCTGATCGTTCCAACTAAAATTGGCTGGCCATTTTGTGATCGAGATTTTACATCAGCAACGATTGCAGAAAATTTGGCTCGTTCCGTTTTGTAAATAACATCGTTCTTATCTATTCGAGATATTGGCCGATGGGTTGGGATTACCGACACGTCCAATTCATAGATTTTTTTAAATTCGACTGCTTCTGTATCTGCCGTACCTGTCATTCCAGATAATTTTCCATACATTTTGAAATAATTTTGAAATGTAATCGATGCTAATGTTTGATTTTCATTTTTAATTTCAACGCCTTCTTTAGCTTCGATGGCCTGGTGAAGTCCATCACTCCAACGACGTCCTGGCATCAATCGACCTGTGAATTCATCGACAATAACAATTTCGTTATTTTGAACCATGTATTCGACATCCAAGCGATACATATAATGGGCTTTTAAACC